>JAIKXO010000031.1 GCA_024684065.1 Lachnospiraceae bacterium | reverse complement strand
CACATCCTCTGCGGATAGTATCCATGAGCCGCAAATATCTCGAGATCTCTCGCAAGACTCGTGGGCTTGCAGGAAATATAAAGGATATACCGCACTCCGTAGTCGATAATGCTGTATATGGCTTTCGGATGTATTCCGTCTCTCGGCGGATCTAAAATTATCAGATCCGGTTTCTCCTCTATTGTATCCAACATCTTCAGTACATCACCTGCTATGAATTCACAATTCGTAATACCGTTCTTTTGAGCATTTGCGACAGCGGCGGCGACTGCCTCTTCAACTATCTCCACTCCTATCACCTTCTTCGCCACAGGAGACATAAGCTGCGCTATCGTCCCCGTTCCGGAATACAGGTCGAATATTACAGGAAGCCATTGGCCCGCCTCATTTGATGAACTGACAGCTTTAAAAGCCTGATCAGCCTCTTCTTTTTCGCCCATAACCGGCTGCGGGTCGTTCATGGTTGACATAACATACTCCCTTGCCGTGTCATATATCACCTCCGCGGAATAACTGTTCGTCTGGAAGAAGGAAAACGGGGAAATACTGAATCTAAGCCCTGACAGCTCCTCTTCGAAGGAGCTCTCTCCGTAAAGGATCTCTGTATGCTCGTTTTTTACGGCATCGGCCACGGAATCGTTCACCGTATGAAGGATCCCCCTTATCCTGCCCCTGAGCTTAAGACAGAGAAGAGCTTCCTTCCAGTCCTCAAGAAGACTTACCTCCGTACATGGTGTATCCCTGGGGGTCTGAGAAGTTGTTATTATGTCAACCAAAATCTCTCCGGTCTTAAGAGCCTTCCTTATAAGGAGATGGCGAAGATATCCCTCATGGGAACGCTTATGGAAATACGGTGTCTCCTTTCCCCTGAAATAAGCAAGGGTCTCCGCCAATATGCTCCTGTAGTCCTCATCAGCTATCTTACAGTGCTTCACGGAGATCACATCATAAAAGCTCCATCTTTTATGTAAACCAAGTTCGAGCTCCCCGTTCCTGCATGAATCGCCAAATGAAAACTCCATCTTATTACGGTATCCATACTGAACAGGACTCGGCTTTATCCCTTCCCAGACCTTATCAAACAGAGCTCCGTCATCCCCGAAGCTTTCATGACACCCGCGCATTATCTCCCTCACCTGGTTTTCTTTAAGCTTAAGCTGTTCTTCATAAGGAAGGTTTAAAAACGCGCATCCGCCGCATACTCCGAAATGGGGACACTCAGGCTCTGTTTCCCCGGGAGCATGTGAGACAACCTCCTTAAGAATTCCTTCACAGTTTCCGTTTTTCTTTTTATTTACAACAAAGCGCACCGTCTGTCCCGGGAGAGTGTTTTTTACGATACACTTTTCTTCTCCTGAGTCCGTATCCACATATACCACTCCCTTATCCGGGAACTTTATTTCCCGGACTGTTCCAGTATACTCCTGTCCTTTTTTCATATCAGCCCTCTACTCTGCGCCGGTTTGTTTCCCGAAAGGACCCCCTAAGCACCTGATCCTTTTTTAAGCAGCATACTTAATAGCCCTTAACATTTTCTGTTCTGTCCTTATCAAACTTGCAGATCTCCCTGTCATATGTCAGGATCCCGTTAACCTCATCCTCGATATCCGATAACTGTGTATACACAGTTGCTGACAGTCCCTTTTTTATCTCCGGCTCCATCACTTTTTCCATAAGCCTTTTATGCCTTGCACGGAGTTCCTTTAAGCTCCTGCAGTAATGATAACCGTATACTTTATCGGTAGCCGAGTGGCCGTCTATCCTAAGCGGAAAGCCTCCGTATTCGGAGATGACGGTTACCCTCTTAAAGCACCACTGCACATGAAGCTTCATGAAATAATAGTGCTGGCTCCTGAAATCCCCGCAGCTCTGGTCAAACCATCCCGACGCGGAATCAATAAGCCTGTAAGGATCCGTAAGTCTCAGCCGCATCGTCATTTTCTTTGCGTCAAACTGCCCCCAGCCTTCATTAAAGATGACCCATGCCGCGATGCAGGGATGGTTATACAAATGCTCCGCGGTTAAGATCATCTCCCTTTCAAATTCACGCCTTCCTGCCTTATCCTTTCTCGACAGGAGGCCGTAGCAATTGTCGAATATCCTGTACCTGAATACGTTGAAGGCCGTCGCCATGTAGGTTACAAACCAGAATTTATAGACCCCTCCCCCGTTCACCATATCCTGCCATACTATCATTCCGATCCTGTCGCAATGATAATAGAAACGATCCGGCTCGATCTTAAGATGCTTTCTCAGCATGTTAAACCCGAGCTCCCTCATCTTCAGGATATCATAGAGATACGCAAGATCGGATGGCGCGGTATACAGTCCTTCCGGGTAATAGCCCTGGTCAAGCACTCCGTTCTGAAAGCACGGTTTATGATTCAGGTATATTCTCGGGTGATTTAAAAGCTCGTCATTAAGCTTATCGATAACTCCACCCTCTGTTTTTATATTCTCTGCTTTCTCGACCGTATATTTCCTGAAAGCAAAGTATCCGAGCACCTCATCCTCAAAAATCTTCAGCCTGAAGTGATATAAGTAAGGAGATTCCGGACTCCAGAGCCTCCTCTTTGGAACCGAAAAGCTGACCACAAGCCTGTTGCCGGCGTGTTCGCATGAAAGATCCTCTATCTCCGCATTCGTATCATAATCGTTAAAATCCCTGTCCTTATACCTTTCCAAGGATCCTGCGCCGTCCTCCTTAAGCTCCTCCGCCTCGCCCTCAAATATGGGATCTATCGCAGCGTCCCTGAGCTCTATAGATATATCGTTTAAATTTATCCTCTCTGAGAAGCCGGTTTCCCCCGGGGCTCCTGACCCTCTCCCCGTATAAGCGCCGTTCCCCGAAAGGAGCGCCTCTATCCTGACGCTGCCGCTCACTATATCGCTGTCGATCCTGTATTCCGAAATATAGGTCCCGGCCACGCATTCCATCCAGACCGTCTGCCAGATCCCGCTCTGAGCCGTATAGAACATCCCTCCGCGGCGCAGAAGCTGCTTCCCCCTGCTGTGAAATGAAGTTTCGCTCCTGTCCTTAACGCATACCGTGAGCTCGAAAGATCTGTCCGGTTGGTTTACATAATCTGAAAGATCAATCGTGAACGGAAGATATCCTCCGACGTGCCTGCCGACGCACTCTCGATTTACATAAATCTTGCACATCTGATCTACCGCACCGAAATGAAGCAGCAGCCTTTTGCCGAGGACGTAATCTGCCGGTACCGGTACTGTCCTTTGGTACCAGAGAAGCTCATCCGGCTTAAGCTGCCTTCCGGCCCCGGATAAACAGCTTTCCGGAGAATACGGCACGATTATTTCCTCTTTCGGGTCAATTTCATTTACTGACCTATGGCTGTCGCCAGTGATCTCATACTTCCATGTTCCGTTTAAGTTTACATAACTCAAACGTTTCATCGAGGGCCTCGGATATTCCAAAAGAACCTTCTCCTTGTTAAACTCTCTTCCCCATTTGGTATATAGCTGTTTCATGTTCTCCTCTTTTTTAGCGGCTCACGCCGTTTAAAATCTTACCGCTTATATCCGCCAAGCTTCCGACCGTAAGTATATTATCCGTCTCGTTCCACTGACACACGCTGCCTTGTTGCACTTCCGTTTGCTTTTGTTCCACTGCCGTCAGCCGCCAGGCCTCACTGCCGTCAGCCCAACAGGCCCCACAGCCGCAGCTTGACTTTATCCGTGATTTTATTATACACTTATTTCATATTTTTGTAATTATTATAGGGATGCGGACAAAATACAGGATTTAAATCCGTGGATCAAAAGCCTGTTCACATGACCGGCTTATGTGACTGTCTTCATTCAGAATTTTTGATTTTCAGATCGGGGATTATCATGGACAATTCTATGGAAGGATCACAGATCGATCCTGCTCTGCAGCTAAATAAGCCTTCACATGAAAGGCTTTATCTCCTTGATTCCTACCGGGGCCTCGTGATCCTTAATATGATAGCCTATCATTTCTGCTATGATGTGTTTGTGATCTTTAAGGGGAATTTTGCCTGGCAGTTCATGCTTCCTGTCTTTATCTGGGAGCAGTTCATCTGCTGGTCCTTCAATCTGATATCGGGCTTTGTATGGAGCTTCGGAAGGAAGAACTGCATAAAGAGGGGGATCATAGTGAACCTGTGCGGCCTCCTTGTCACCTTCATAACCTTCCTTGTCATGCCGAACGCCCCTATAATCTACGGGGTACTGACTTTTCTGGGCTGCGCGATGATCCTTATGCTTCCGGTATCCAAGCTCCTCGACAGGCTCCCTGCCCTGCCTGTCCTTATCTGCTCCTTCCTTCTCTTTCTTGCTACCTTCGGGATCTCCCGGGGAGGCCTCGGAATCTATACCCGTGTGCTTTTTCCCCTTCCGGAATCCCTGTACCGATACAAGCTCCTCACGCCTCTTGGCTTTCCCGAAAGAGGCTTTTTCTCAAGCGACTATTTCCCGCTTATCCCGTGGATGTTCCTGTATATCTGCGGCTATTCCTTAAGCCGCATACTTACAAAAAACACTGCCTTTCTTAATATCGCGAAAACAAGGGTGCCTTTTCTTGAAACGATCGGACGGCACAGCCTTCTCATCTATATGCTCCATCAGCCCCTGTGCTATCTGCTCTGCATGCTCATATTCGGGTAAATTGCCGAAAACATGTAAAAGGCACATGTTTTCGGGCCCGCCAATTTTTTTACAAAAATTGGCGTTAACAAAACAGCGGTCTGTACGGACCGCTGTTTGTATCACTTCGCTTTATGAAATTACAGGCTCAGCTCTTTATTTATCCTCATCTTCGAAGAAGTCATCATCAAAGCCGTCCTCTTCCTCGTCATCCACTTCGTCATCAAAGTCGTCGAGATAGTCCGGGGTAAAGTAGCAGTACAGCCCGTACACCACTGCCGCAAATACAACGACAAAAACGATTATTGCTATGATAAGCCCGATCTTACTCTTCTTCTCCTCGGCCTCTTCCTCATCCTTCTTTCTTAACAGCTCACCGGCCTTAACCGCGTTGATCACGTCAGCGGCCTTAGCTCTTCCCAGCTCCTCCTGGGCCTTTATCGTTTTAACGATGTCATCGAGCCTGTCTTTATTCAGCTTATCCGAAACCAATTTATCAAAAATGATCCTATCCATACTCTACACCGTGCCCTTTCATACATTTTGCGGCCAGAAAAACAGCTGCTCTTATTAAAGTTTAGCACAACCTTATAGATTTTTCTACACTTTTTTTAGTTTTGCAAATCCTGCGAACATTTTCTTTGTGCCTGCCTTGTCAAAGTCCACCGTGACCTCATAATCCCTTGTCCCCCTGACTATACTCTTTACAGTGCCGGTTCCGAATTTGACATGGCTTACCCTGTCTCCTTCCGAATAATCAAGACCCTGCTCAAGTGTAGATTTCATGTCCGACCCTTTAGTCAAAGAGCTGAACGGGACTGCCTTTTTACGGACAGGCTCCGCGGCGGTATAGCTGTATGGCTTACTCGAAAAAGCACTCTTTTTTACGGACAGGGCTGCGGGAATCCCATCATAAGAGACACCGTTGACCGCGGGCTTTTTCGGCCTGTTTACAAGAGACTTTTCATCAAAAAGTCCCGGTGGGATCTCTTCAAGAAACCTTGAAGGCGCATTATACTGGACGGTTCCCCTCACCATACGCGACTTTGCGCATGTAAGGGTCAGCTCATCTTTAGCCCTTGTTATCCCGACATAGCAAAGCCTCCGCTCCTCTTCAAGCTCGGTTTCGTCATCCGAGGTTATTGCGCCATACCCCGGAAAAAGCCCCTCCTCCATTCCGGTAATGAATACATGCGGAAATTCCAGGCCCTTCGCGCTGTGCAGAGTCATCAAAAGCACCCTGTTGTCATCATCATTTACATTGTCGATATCGGCTACAAGCGCCACTTCTTCAAGGAATCTCGAAAGATTGCTCCGTTCTCTGCCATCATCCGGTGCATCCGCATCATCCCCGGCACCTTCGTTTTCGTCTTCAAAGGCCGCCGCTTTATTGATAAGCTCCTCGATATTTTCAACCCTTGACTGCGCGTCTACTTCGTCACTCGCCTCCATGTTCTCTATGTAACCTGTCTCATCAAGGATCTCGTCTATAAGCTCATCAACCGGACGGTCAATTACGCCTTTCCTGAAGAATTCTATAAGACGGACAAAGTCCTTAAGCTTTTCGGCGGTTTTCCCAAGACCTATCCTGTCCGCATTTTCAAGAGCCCCGTAGAAGGAGAGGCCATTATCCAGGGCGTATTGCTGGACTTTGTTGATCGTTGTCTGCCCGATGCCCCTCTTCGGGACATTGATTATCCTTCTTACCGCCAGATCATCTTCCGCGTTGTCTATGGTCCTGAGATATGAAAGGATATCCTTTATCTCTCTCCTTGCATAGAAATTTACACCGCCGACTATCGTATAAGGCGCACCGGCAAGCACGAACTTTTCCTCCAAAAGCCTCGACTGCGCGTTTGTCCGGTAAAGCACCGCATAATCCCTGTACTCTCCCCGGCCCCTGAGCTTTGCGCTCTTTATCATATCTACCACATACTCCGCCTCTTCATAAGCGGTGTCACAGTGCTTTAACCTGATCCCCTCTCCCTGTCCCCTGTCAGACCAGAGAGCCTTCGGCTTCCTCCATCTGTTGTTGCTTATCACGGAATTTGCGGCGTCAAGGATCTTCTGGGTCGATCTGTAATTCTGCTCAAGCTTTATTACCGCCGCATCCCGGTATACCTTCTCAAAGTCAAGTATATTACGTATATTTGCGCCCCTGAATTTATATATCGACTGGTCATCATCTCCAACCACACAGATGTTTTTGTATTTATCCGCTAAAAGCCTTACAAGCTCAAACTGTGCGCTGTTAGTATCCTGGTATTCATCCACCATGATATACTTAAATCTTTCCTGATAACCGGCAAGCACCTCAGGACATGCCCTGAAAAGCTCCACGGTCTTAAAAAGCAGGTCATCGAAGTCAAGGGCATTGTTTTTCTTAAGAGTCTCCTGATAACATTTATAAGCCCTGACAATATCCTTCTTCGAAAAATCAGAAGCGGCCTCTCTTTCCGCTTCAGCAACATTTACAAGCTCGTCCTTATAATGGGATATACAGGCAAGCACCGCCCTTTCCGGCAGCTGTTTGGTATCTATCTCCAGGCGCTTGAGAACGTCCTTCATAACGGTCTTCTGGTCGTCGGAATCATATATGGAGAAATTATTATCATAGCCGATCCGGTCTATATAGCGCCTGAGCATTCTTACGCACATTGAATGAAAGGTGGAGACCCAGATGCTTTCGGCACCATGTCCCACCATTCTGTCGATCCTCTGCCTCATCTCATCAGCCGCCTTATTCGTAAACGTTATCGCCAGCAGGTTCCATGGATTAATCCCGCACTCACCCACCAGATAGGCTGCCCTGCAGGTAAGGACCCTGGTCTTTCCGGATCCCGCTCCCGCAAGGATAAGAAGCGGCCCTTCTGTAGTTTTTACTGCCTTTTCCTGTTCGTTATTAAGCCCCTCAAAAATCGTATTCATATTCACCTCAAGAAAAACCGGCCATGCAAGCTGACCGGTTTTTATCTGATTTATACCGGGATAAACTGATCTGACCACCGTTTTCCCGGGCAAAGCAAAACCATGCATAATTTAAAACAGACCAAAACGGTACTGTTCCGTTATTAATAAACAGTCGAAATGCCGATGCTGCCCATTACAAACTTCCCTGCATCCTGAGGGCCTGCATACCAGCTCAGAGCTGCCTTTGCGTTTGATTCAACAAACGGTCCGTTTACAAACGTCTTTGCGCTGTCTGCAACTGCCTGCGCGTAATTCTGGTCGTTGAGCGCCTTCTGATAATCCGCTATAGCCGCCGGAAGCAGAGCCGCAAACTGGGGATCCGTCTTGGAAAGATTCGTATAATTGTCTACAACTTCCTTTTTGATCCTGGTCGTCTCGGCAAAGTTGGCTATCCTTGCCTGTAAATAACCGGCATAATTTCTGGCATCCGCAACAATATTGTTGATCCTCTGCTGCTCAAACAAAGCTTCATGAGCCGCCTGAGCCGCTTTTGCCTCGGCAACGTATCCGTCGATCTCGGCTAAAAGCGTAGCCTTCTGAGCATCAAGTCCCTCATATTTGACCTGGGCGTTTGCGCCGTTCTCTATCTGTCCAACAAGAAATGCCTTTTGTGCGTCCAGATCATCAGCCCTGACATTTAATGATAACACGCCGGCAACGAATGCAAGCGCAGCCGTACTTATTACTTTGATTTTGCGTTTCATATAACTCTCTCCTCCTGCATTAAAAATATATTTATCTTCAAAGCGTCAAAACAGCCTTTACCGCTTTAAAAATCTATGTTAATTCTCCCCGTTTTCAGCTCTTTATTCGAACATATTTTCGAGCCAGTTTACATATTTAAATGACATTTTTTATTATTGTTCCAGGTTTTACGATATTTCCTGCCTAAATTGTTTCTATCAGATTGTTACTTATGTAAACATTTCCAAAAAGAAGAGGACCGATCATTTTGACCGGTCCCCTCATCAGATTTATACTTATCTGTTGCGTTCTCAAGACTATTACTTGGAAGCATCCAAAGCAGCCTTTGCTCCAGCACAATCGTTCTGAGCGCATGCTAAAGATTCCTGAGCTGCCTCAACGCCTGCTGCGAATGAAGGATTAACCTTTGTAAGATCCTGGATGCTGCCTACAAGCTGGTTCTTGATCCTTACGTTCTCAACTTCGCTCTTATAGATCTCGTTTAAGAAGCTGGTGTTGTAATTCTTCTGGTCGATCTCAACCCTCTTAAGAAGGCCTGCTAACTCGTTAGCCCATGCTGCCTGCTGCCTCTGCTCTAATGCAAGCTGATTGTTGTGATCGATCTCAGCTCTCTTTGCATAGCCTGCAAGCTCGTTTGCAAGAGCCTCTCTCTGCTTTGCAAAAGTAGCTTCCTGAGCTGCCTGATCAGCCTTAGCTCTGGCAATATTGGACTCAACAAGATTCCTGAGCCAGTTTGCCTGATCATCAAGAGCATCAGCCTTAACCGGTGCTACGAATACCAGCGTAGCAGCTGCGAATGCAGCAAAAAACTTTACTAACCCTTTCATTTTAAAATCCCTCCTATAAAAAAATAAATTAAAATTCAGAATCAACGGAACTATATCCCCCTCTGACCCTGTACCGTCATATTGTACTCCATAATTTTTTTTTTTTCAAGTATAAAATATAACAATAAAAAAAACCCTGTAAAACCGCTGAAAATAAGGCATTGTCCCTGCAGATACGGACCGGAGGACAGGATATCGCATCTGAGCAGGTCAAAGATATGGCCCTCACGTATTCCGGGTGATTCAGTCAAAAAAACCGGCAAGGCTTATGCTCTGCCGGAGTCTTTTTCGTAGCCGTCCTCCTTAAGCCTTTCGAATACCAGTTCATAACCGTCACAGCCGTAATTAAGCGACCTGTTGACCCTGCTTATCGTGGCGGTGGAAGCCCCCGTAGCCTCCGCTATCTCCAGATATGTCTTCTTCTGCCTGAGAAGATATGCTACAAGAGCTCTCTGGGATATTGAAAGAAGCTCATTTACGGTACAAAGATCCTCAAAGAAAGCATAACATTCCTCCTTGTCCTTAAGTTTTAAAACGGAATCGAATAAAAAGTCCACCGACTCAGTCCTGAGCTTTGGATTCAATTTATTTACCTCCATAACAATGATATACCCCCGGGGCCTGTTTTCTCACCCCTTAGTTCAGACCGGTGGAAGCCCTATCTTTTCAAAGACCTTATTTAAAGACGCGGAATCTAAAATAATGAAAAGATGGCTGGACAGTTCAGACCTCTCAACCTTGAACTCCTCATCCAGCACCACCACCTTTTCCCCGTTCTTTGAAAAGGCTTCAACGGGCATTTTAAGGAGTTCGCTGATCGAACATGAGTGAGCCTCGGGCGGAATGATATCAACCACCATTCCCGTAAGCGTGGCAAAAGAGTTTGCGCAGGCACCCGAAGTGATATTCCCCATTTCGCAGAGCACTGACATATCCATGGCATCAAGATCGCCAATGCTGTTAAACTCCTTGGGATAATAAACATTGATAAGCCTGGAAGCAAATTCCTTGCTGACTATGTTTATAAGCATCCCGGTCAGGTCTTCCTTGATCCCGACCTTGATCCCTAAAACCATTCCATTATCCACGGCCATCATCTTATTGACCATGGCAGGATCCAGCATACGGATATTGGGAACAGTCATATCCACCATTGTATTCATAAACCCGGCCAGAGCCGTACATGCGTTTCCCGCGCCTATATTACCTATTTCCTTAAGGGCTGATATATGCATTTCCGTTAACGAGCTGCTTTCCATAAAAATATCTTATGCCTCTCAAAAAATTTCCTAATTATTATACCCAATTTCAGTTAAAAATCCTAGACTCTTTTTACAAATTTGTTCTATTCAATCCCCTTAAGACGTATATCCCCTATATAATCCTTCAGATAATGGGAGATCAGAAACCCCTCAGGATCTTCCGTCACGCCGTTTTTCTTTTCCTCGATAATCTCCTCATCAACTATAGTCCGGAGTACAGCGCTGTTTGAAACGATATTGTTATTACCCTGGACATAGATCCTGTCCCCGGAGATGATTATCCCCTCGACATTGGAATCCGCCTCTAAGATGACATTTCCGGAGGTCACTATGGCTCCGGTAAAATCTCCCGATATTATGACGTCATAATTAGACAGGATCTTCCTGTAGGTTCCCTTATAGCTGCGGTCATTGGCGGAATCATAGTAGTCCGCAAGCAGAGGAAGCTTTGACAGCCCTTCGTCGACAGCAGAAAGAAGCTCATTATATTCTTCATTATCCGGCGGAATGTGGGTATTTCCTATTATCGTGACATCCTTTTCGGAACCGAAGCCGTCGAGCTTATTTAAAGCACTGGCGTAAAGCTCAACTTCCTTCCCGGGGACGCCAAACATTACAAACGATCCTTTTACGTTAATATCTCCCGTGGTAACTACATAATCGGCCTCTGCCCCGAGATGGGTCGAAAGGAAATCTATCCCCCCGTATACTCCTTTTTCCCCGTATCTCGCTTCCGCCTGCCTGAATTCAGAAGCTTCGTGAGTCCCCGCAAATATGCTCCCTACCACCGAGGAAGTCCTGCCCGTAAAATATATCCCTTTTTGGGCAAGCATCGAGAATTCGAAGAGCAGGTCATTCCCGCTGTAAAATCTTGCTTTCGGAACCCTGATCTCTATATCATACTCCTTCTCCTTCAGCTGTTCGAAATCACCATAGTATATCAGCCTGACATTCCCGATCAAAGAACCGGCATAGCGGCCGGCATCAGTCATATCCGACAGAGACATCTTATCCGGCTCTTCAAGCCTTACAGTCCTGTGTCCGCTCTCCCTGATAAGCACCTTGGGAGCAATGACCGGCTTGGTGGCTTCTCTTTTATTTATGTCGTTTACAACGTCGGTAACTGACTTTACGGGGTTTTGGAACCTTTCCTTTATATATTCCTCTATCTTTCGGACATAAAGCTCCTCGGCCTCTTCCTCCGAAAGCCTTTCCCCGCTCACATCCCCTTCTAAGATCTCCTCGAATACTTCCCGGGACTTAATAATAACTTCGTTATTTAATTTTTCCCTTATCTCTTCCGCGGCAAGATCAAGGTTTTCGGAAGCCCTGAGCTCCAGACGCTTATCAACCATCAGCACGGCAAGATAAGCTCCTCTTTCCAGGATAAACATCACCAATACGGAAAAGAGGATCAGTATCATGGATAACAGGACCGTGATAAATAATCTTTCCCTGCGCATTACGCACTATCCTCTTTCATATACTGCTGACTGAATCAAATAGAGAGACTATCGGGGATGAAAGTGCCGCTATCACTATTATAAGGATAAGAGCAGTAAATATTATTATCAAAGGTTCCCATATCCCGAGTCTCCTCTCAGCCTTCCGTTCCGCCTCTTCCATGAAAAAGACGGCGCTGTCGTTCAAATATCCTTTTACATCCCCGAGCTCCTCGCCAAGTGCCAGAAGCTCAATAAAGGATTCCGGAAAAGCTCCCTCCCTGAGCACTTCGGAAAGCCTCCTTCCCTCGGTACAGGTTTCCGAAGCCTTATAAAGGATCTCGGAAAAAAACAGGTCTTTTTCAAACGAATCCGCCAAAATACCAAGGGCCTCCGCGTCAGGGATATTCTCATTCTTCAAAAGGACAAGAAGTTTTGCGCATTTCGAATATAACGCAAGCCTCCTGATATTTCCGAAGGCTCCCCCATCCATTACCAGCCTTGAAACAAACCGTCTTCCAAAGGAACTGTTGTTAAAGAGATGCAAAAGGATCACAAGTACTAAGATCGATAAAATGAATATCTCCCAGTAGTTCCTTAAAGCCTCCGCAACGGACAGCACCGCAGCGGTCAGCTTCGGGAGCTCTATATCCACTCCCCTGAACATGGCCATAAAATGCGGGTACACGAACATTATCATTAAAATAAGAACAAATACTATTGAAAGCGAGATTATGAGCGGCAGCCATACGGACCCGTTTACGATCTGTTCCCTGTGATGCTCCTCTTTATAAAAGGCGTCAAATTCCTCCAGGCATTCCGGCAGGGAATTCTTTTCCTCCGCCTCTTTTACGCATCTGATGAAACAGGGATCAAAGCTTCCGCTGATATAAGCGGCCTCGGCAAAGGACTCCCCCCTCTTCATCTCAGAGATAAGCTTTGCCACCGTTCTTTTCAGGTTCTTGTTCTGCAGCTGGCCGAGGGTTATCTGGAGGGCGTTAAGCGCGCTAAGATTTCCCCGCATGATCCTTGAGAGTCTTCTGCATAAAAGAGCCGAATCTCTCGCGTCAATCTTCGCCATCTGCTTCACCCGCTTTGTCTTTGAGGTTTTCTTCCGATTCGGTCTCCCCTGCGCCGTTTTCCTCTTCCTCTATTACGTAGGCCCAGTCGGAGGCTTCTGTCTGCCCGATCACTCCATTCTCGAGAAATGCCTTCCTGAGCGCAGGGACAAATTCCGAATAGTCCACCATGCTTATATTTAAGTCCACCTCTGTATCTATCCCGGGAATATTGCCCTGTGAAGTATACTGCCAGATAGTATGGTCAAACAGGAAATCATTTTCTTCCATATACATAGCCGCCCACAGGTCATAATCCGCAAGCTCTTCAAAATACATATTCCTTCTCACCCAGTTTTCGGAGGCATAGAACATGGGATAATAGCCTTCCTCCTTCACCCTGTCGCAGAAGGCCTTTATCATATCGGTACGAAGCCGGTCTGAGATCTCCGTAAGATTGGTACGAGCATTTTCTTCGCTTACATATTCGGTATCAAACGCCACCGGATATGAGATATCGAAGTCCTTTATCGCATCTATCACGAATTCGGCTTCCTTTACCGCTTCCTCGACGGTAACCGCCTGAGTAAAGAAATATACGCCCAGGGGAATATCGTATTCATTGCATTTAGACGCATATTCCCTGAATTTCTCGTCCATTATGAGCCCGCCCTCGGAATAACCCCTGTATCCGCATCTGAGCATGACAAATTCAACCGGGGAGGCCTTAAGCTCGTCCCAGTTAACACTCTGCTGATGGTAGCTTAAGTCCACCCCGAGGTGTGAGAGCTTGTTGCCGTCATCATCATAATATGCCATAAATCCGTTATCGATAACAAAGTTATCAATATTATAGGAATTCTTTGGCATTTTTCCGAAAATACGCTTCCTTTCGGGAACATATACCCTGGTTGTCTCATCAAGGATCTTTTCTTTTTCCTTAAGCTCTTTTATCCTGCCTTCATAGTCGGCGATGAGAGTTTCTCTTCTCCCTGTCTCTGCAATGTGTACGATAAGCATTCCGATAACAAGGCCGATAAGAAAGAGAGTTATGAAAAGAACCGTAAACAGAGCATTTGACCCTCTTCTGTTTTTTCTGCTGCCGCTCACTGTTTTTTCTTCCTGCCTTTTTTCGGCCTGTAATCATCTACATCTATAAACTCTATTTCCGAAGCCTCCTCGGATTCAGCGGATCCTGAAGGCTCAGCATGTCCGGTTTTCTGTAAAGCTCTGCCGCTCCCCCTGTTTTCCTCGGCTCCTTCACCGTCGGTAAGTGGCTTCTCCTCACCCCCTTCATCCCCCGAAGGCCTCTTCGGCGCCTGAGTAAAATTCCCGTCATCTCCCCGCGTCATCGTGCATTTACCCGAAAATACGGATTCCTCATCGATCAGAAGCCTCTTCGTCGTTATATCTCCTATAACCTCGCCGGTGGATTCTATATTTGTCTTGTTCACTATATTTAAGTTTCCTTCAACGCTTCCCGCCACGAGAACGCTTTCTGCGGTAATGTTTCCCTTCACCCTGGCGTCCTGGGTCACTATGACAAGGCCCTTCGAGATAATGTCGCCCCTGACAGATCCGCTTAAGCGGATCGAATTTCCCGTTACAATGTTTCCCTCTATAGAGGTGTCCGCGCTTATTATCGTCGTTATAGATTCGCCCTTTATCCTTATCTTGTCATCCTCTTTAAAAAACATACTCTTCTCCCGCAGATATTTGTTTTTCAGGAAGCGAATTAAATATCTTCCTTTTTAAATTTACAGTAAACGCATGTATTTTATGATATCAGGGTCAATAGCCTGAACCCACGGCAGGCTTGCTTGTCAGTGGGTGAAAGGTTTTATGACCCGCCGCATCGGCTCTCCTTAATTTAATCAGTGCTTTCCTGTGGATCTCTCTTCGAAATAAGGTCTGAAGGATCCAGGCTTTCCCCCCCGTACATCACGTCATATCCGATTATGGTCTCGTCATCCTTAACTCTCGCGAGCAGATCCCCCCTTTTAAGTTTAAGGCCTTTTTCCGCAAGGATCTCCGGATTTCCCGAAAGCAGATAAACTGTCTCATAGCCGTTCCGATGGTCGACCATCACCGCAAACCTGTATTCGTCCTCCTGTTTTTCATATTCATAGATCTCTTCCACCACGCCGTCCGCCGCAACTATAACTTCGCTGCCTTTAAGGGCGAGCATTACGAGCCTGAAAGGAAAGCTCTCCGAATACGAAGTCGGATCCTTGATTATCGTGGCAGTTCCCTTCACCGGAAAGATCGTAGGTACATCAGAGTCGTCTGCAGTAACAGCTTCCGCGCTTCTGTCTCTGTCCCGGGAAAGACTGCCCGGGGGTTCTTTTGCAGATACGCCTGTCTTTTCCTTAAGCTCCCTGTTCTCCTCCCTCAGCTCATTTATCTGTTCAATATATCCGTTTTCGCCGTATATGGCCCTTTGATTCCTTATGATCATTGAAATGAACAGACAGATCACTATGGCAAATAATGCCAGAACCAGGACTATCCATCTGGCTATGGTATCAAAGGTAAGCTCATATGATTTTTCATTATCCGAGGTGTCCGGGATAAACATGACCGTGTATCTGCTTATCCCGCGTCTTTTCTTTTTCATTATTGCCGCTCAAGCCTGTACATTTTATGAAAGAATTGAATAAATACATTCATGATATCGCTAAGCCCGGCCTGCTTTCCGGGCCGGATCATTTCCGCTTTCTGTTAGATACGTAAGGTACTCCTGTTCCGACAAAACACTGCAGCCTGTTGTGTTGTTGGCTATATTAACATTATCTGCCCGAGCCACGCAGTAAATGCGTGGCCCGGGACTGAACAATAACCCTATTGTACCTTATATGCCGCAATAATGCAAATAAGCCACTTTACTTTTAATTTTTATTGTGCTACTATAGACGGGATGATATTTATCAATACATTTTCGGAGGTTTCGCAAACATGAAGGGTAAAGTTAAGTGGTTCAATAATCAGAAGGGATACGGCTTCATTTCAGATAATGAAAGCGGACAGGATGTATTCGTTCATTACTCTGGACTTAATATGGAAGGCTTCAAGTCCTTAGACGAGGGTCAGGAAGTTGAGTATGATATAGTTCAGGGAGGAAAGGGACCTCAGGCTACTAACGTTACAAAGTTATAATTAGAATTTGTTTAGAATTTGTTAAGAATAAATTTCGACAGAGTAACTTGTAAACCTGGAAAAAAGAGAGGGCTGAAAGCCATCTCTTTTTTATTTCACGAATTATGCTTCTTTTGGAAATTGGTTAGGGAAACGTTCCCCTCAGGCCTTCCGGCTTCTATTCATACTGACTTACGATCGCCAGTATCTCCCTGGCATACTGCGGATAATCCTTGACAAGATTCTCGATCTCGCGCTTTGACTGCTCCAAGTTATAATTATTGAAATCCATGCCCTTTTTAAGCCTTTGGCGCTGGATAATAAGACTGTGTCTGTATTCCGTCATCTCCTCCTCGTCTATGAGAAGGCTGGGCTGATACACAAATACCGAAGGATCCATGATATGCTGGGCCTTGAGGGACGAAAGCAGCTCATGCCTGGCCTCGTCTATCTGCTTTGCCACATCCTCCGTGTGGTTCCTGGCCTTCTTCTCCTCCAGATACTTTTCCCACATATAGCTGAGCTCATAGGAACTGTTGACATTATATTTGGAATAATAAAAATCTATAAGGTTTGTGGAATTGACATATTTAAGCTTGGTCTTGTTCTGGAGCGTTATCGCCCTGTTCAGCTTGCGCTCCACCTTAACCTGCTCCGACTGGGCCTCCGTAAAGGTGACAAAGACCGCGGTAAGTCCAAGCGCAAGGATCCCCAGAACGACGGTGACCCCCATCCGTACATCCGTTCTTAAAGTGTTCTGAATGAACAGTAACAGGGCTATTATCAAAAGGCTTACCACCACGAGCAGCACGCAGAGGGTCTTTGCATTTATTGCCCGGCTCCTCTCCTTCTTCCTCTGATAGGCAAGCGCCCCCTTTTCCCCCTCAAGCAGGTTCAGGTCGCGCTTTATCTTCATCTGCCTTTCCTCGCTGTCCTTAAGTCTTTTCAAGGCGCCGGGCATGTCGCCGTCCCTCTCGAGCCTTGCCATTTCCCGGTACTGGGTCTCCGAAATTTTGCTGACCGGGCGCTTGTAATTCTTTTCGGATTCCTCTATGTTGATGATCTTTGCCGCCCTGACCTGAATAGCCTTCAGCTCCCTGTGGCTTAATGACGAGAGCTCCTCGAGATCCTTAAGGTGCTCCATGACCGTCTGGAATTCATTTTTCTGCTCCTCAACATCCCGCGAACACTGGGTCATCTGTTCGCAGTGATCCCTTACGAAACGCTCCCTCTCCTTATAATCGTTAACATCAAGGTTTTCGCGCTTCATGGTCGAGGATTTAAGGACATCCTCTATGGATTCCCCTTCCTCCGAGAGCTTAAGCCCGCTTAAGAAGAACTCGTCATCCTCCTCTTCCTCAAGCCCCACCTTCTTTTTTATCCAGTCAAACAGCTTCATAGATCCTGATCCTTATCTGTTCTATACACCCATAGTCCTGCGGTAATCCTTCTTCCATAGTGACAGGATCTCCTCAAGCTTTTTGTAATACTCTGAGACCTTCCCCGACTCCCTGAGCTTTAACAGGCTGTCCATCTCTTTTTTCCGGGCAGATCCCTCTGACGGTTCCTTCATTTCGTTATATCTTTTTTCCGCTTCGTTTCTGATATCGTCATTGAAGCCGTATCTTAAGATCAGCCTTTCATATTTCTCCTCGTCATTCACGGCTCTGTAGGCAAGCAGGAACTGTATCGCGCTCTCCCTTTCCCCCGAAAGCTCATAGGCGGAAAAAAAGCATTCCGACGCTTCCTTAAGGAGGAACATCCTTGCGTAGGCTGTCCCCATATTGTGCTGGATGGCAGCATAAAGCTCCCTGTCATAATCCCTGTCTATCGCGTCAAGGATGTAACGGTATTCATCCAGAGCCAGGGCATATTTCCCGTTTGAGAGCATGTTGTCCCCGCGCTTTTTATGCTTCCTGTGCCTGTCGAGACCGGAACTGTCCACCAAAGCCTGCTTAACCCCGGAAAGCTCTTCATCATCCAGATACATGGAGTCCTCTAAAATAGTCATGATGAACTCCCCCGGGCTTACTCCTCCTTCAAGCATGTCCTTAAGCCTGTTCCCGAGCCTTGGCATCTCTGCCTCATTGATAAGGAAATCACAAAGCCCCATGTCCAGTACATCCTCATCAAGAATATATGCATTTTCCTTGAGAAGAAAGCATAATTCCTCTATGGAGTAGATATTCACTCCCAGAGGCATAAAAAAGTATGGATTTTTAGCCAGTGCGCTGTGGCATAAGATCAGCTTTGTCATAAAATTCTGTCTTTTCCTGTCCTTTTTGCGCCAATTTGCTAAGCAGATTGTCCGCTCAGGCATAAAGGGTAGTTTATGCCGGCAAATTCGATATTTGCTTTAGCAGATATCGAATAAGTCCGGTCCGCTATTAAGACCGGATCATTTCCGCTTATCCGATCTTAAGGCTCTTCTCCCAGCTTAAACCGCTTGACGGATAGATGTCCCCAAAGCCTAAATCTGTGGCGGTCGCGGTAAATGAGGTCTCGGAATTAAAGGATATCTTAAGCCTTATCCTTGATGCCTTTGAAGGCCTTTCCGGAAGGCCCTTCAAGTCTATGATAAGCTTTGCAGGCTCCTTCCCGTCAAGCGGGGTTATCAGAAGTTCAACCTCGCTTGTCCCGTCAAGCAGCATGTCTATGGCGGTGTCGCAGTCAAACCAGTTTTCGCCTCCGTCGGCTATCGCGACATACTCCTCATTGCCCATATACCTTAAATAGATACCCAGGTTGAACTTGAGCTTATCCCTTCCGAGGAAAACGTAATCCTTGGAAAACCTTGAAGAAACGAGCCTGTCCCTCGCAAAGAAGCACGCCCCCTTCGAATAAAGGTTCTGCCCCTGAAATACCCTTCTTCCCATGCACAGATATTTTATGGTCTTAGAGCTCCATTCCGGATTGAAGCCGTCTCCCAGAAGAAATACCGTCCCGACGGATTTTCCGGTGAAGTATTCATGCAGCTTTACCAGTATATCCTCATCCAGGTTTTCCTTAGCCTCTGTGGTCGGATGTTCGCCAAGCATCATATCCGGCATCATGATCCCGTCCACCTTAAATTCATCGACAAATCCCACGTTAGGGGTCGTCTTCCTGTTCATCCTGAAGGAAAAGCCGTGAAGCCCGGCCACACTGTAGTCAAGGATTAAAACCTCTCGCTCCCACAGGGGCTCAGGCTGGTGTATCATGTAATAATAACAGCTCTCCGAATACGTCTGGAAATGGATCTTCTCCTCCTCGATAGGCACCGTCTCCACTATTTTCGCAAGCAGGGCTAAAGTCGTTTTATCCAGGGAATCCACCGTAAACACAAGGCTTGCCACCTGCTCCGGAGAGGTTATTCCGGAGAGCTGGGTAAGCGTACGTCTTACGAAGAGAACTAACAGGTCAGCGGCATCATAGGCTTCTCCCTCTATTTCATACTTTCCGCCGGCTCTTGCCACCCCTAAAAGCCGTTCCGCAACAACGCCCTCTCCGCGGGCGGAAGCGTCGAGCGCCTCTTTACCGTAATACCATTGGGCTACTCCGTTTCGCTTACACAGAACCGTGGGGATCCCAAGCTTCCTCTCTGCCCCGTCCTTAGCCAGGGTCTTCGGCGTATCCTCATTAAGCTCCACATAGCTTATCTGTGAAACAACGTCATTAAGATCAAAGCCTATAACATAAACAGTATCTTTCAAATTACCAACCGTCCTTCTTAAACATAAAACACTTATTTCAGATCACGCTGAACGCATTCTCCGTAAAATAATCCTTCTTCGCATATTCCTTCATCAGGTCGATAAGGGTATTTTCATCCTTAAGGCTCTTTGCGACCCCCATGTCATTCAGGATATGATACCTTGAGGAATCGTCGCCTGAGATCGTCTCCGATACCCCCACCGAATCGCTGAAAGTGAGCTTCTCCTCCCCTTCAGCCTCCTCGGTAATATAATACTGGAGATTTTCCCCGAAGAACAGGATGAATTCTCTCGAAAAGATCCCTCCGAACCTGCACTTCATCTCCTCGGAATAATACCTGTCCTCCGTATCCTCGCTGTCTTCGAGAAGATAATGCAGCACCACCCTGTGAGATGGGTTCGCCCTGTATTCTATCACCGTCTTGTCCTCATAGGAGGAAAGCTCCGGAAGAATATCTTTGTATTCCCTGAAGAAATTATAATATATATTCCTGTGCAGGAACTCGATAAGGAAGGAGCTGAGCATTTCGCTTATCCTGGGCGTCATCTGGGCGTCATCTTCCGCATAGTGCTTAAGCAGCGCCAGCTTGCAGGCATCGTTTAACTCCTCCCCCTTCTGAAAGTTCTTTATCATCTCGGAAAAGACAGTCTCTCCCAAAAGCCGTTCCCTGGCAAAATACTCATAAGCCTGATAGGAAATATAGGCAAGCTCCACCCGGCTTCCCGAACGTTCCCTTATATAGGCCTCAAAAAGATCCTCCTTGTCAAGGACCGAGGCCCTGGTATACATCATCTGAATAAGAAGCTTCTCCATAAGCGAACAGCATTCAAGCTCAAAGCGGTTCGCGGCCCTCCAGAGATTCCGAAGCTCCTTTGTAAGCCCCCTGTAGTTCTCGACCAGATATTTCAGGGTCAGCAGGTCATATTTGCCGTTGCTGAAGGCATAATAAGCAAACTTAAGCATCGCCGGATCGGAGATATCGTCATGCACCGCTATCATCTGGGAACAGATACGCACGCAGATCTTCGCCGGGACCTCCTCCGCCCCGTAAGTCTTTATCGTGTCATAGGCTCTTTCATACATCCCCCGCCTTACCAGATAATCGATATACTCGGCCCTTTCACCGGCTTTAAGCCTTGCGGTATCCGTCTCCATAAGGAAATTATCGAGAGGGGTCATCTCTCCGTTGTCATAATAATAGCGCATGAGACCGATCCTTATGTCCGCCTTGTAGGAATCTATGACCTCGTCCGAATTGACTAAGAGCCTGCAGTAATCCACGTTTTCCGAATCAACATAGACATACCTGTTCCTCACGGTGCAGATGTAGAGGCAGAACCCGGGCACATCCCCGACATAGCCTCTCACCTCGTCAAGATATACCGAATCGTCCATAACCCTGTGGAGCCTTAAAGGATCCCCGACAGTCCTCTTCCCCTTATGGTCCTCCAGGAAAACGGTAAAATTATGGGAATAGATCACCGGATAGGCAAACCCGTACTGGACGGCATATTTTCTCTCCCCCCTTAACTCTTCCTCGATCACTACCACGTGGGCGATATCCTTTGGGATCCCTCCCATCTCGTAGGCAAACAGGATCCTTAAAAAGTGTTTCGCAAGCTTAGGGGTTATCATCTGAACGACAAAGACATGCTTATAGATGATGGCAAGGTTTCTGTCTATCCTCTCCTCCATGATCTGGCTTTCCGCAAAAGCCCTGATATGGCTTAAGGAATTCTCATAAAGCTCATCCTGCCTGCCTTTATGCCTTATAAGGTTGGCATAGAGAAAAGCCGTCCGTTCATAGCTCAGGTTACTGCTTATGTTAAAATAAAGGACTATGGGCTTCGGTATCACGATCTTATGGTCAAACGGTATCGAATACATATAGTATTCATAAAGCCTTGTTATCTTAAGATCTCTCTCCACCCCTTTTCTGTACCATTCGAATGCTTCCCCGTCGGTAATATTGTCCTTTATAAGGAGGGCGCACACAGTCCTTACTATATCGCCTGCGGCGCTTTTCTGCGGCTGCGGGGAGCTCTCACGGCCGCTGTACAGGAAAGGTTCGTTTACGGCCTCATCCTTATTCTCGTTCATCTTATAGGCGAGGGTAAAGATCTTATACAGGATCTTTGGCGCGGATTTAAGCTTCTCCGAATAACTCAAAAGCTTTTCAAGTATCTCGCTCTCCAGCTTATAATTCTTTATCGCAAAATACAGAACCGAGATCTCAAAGTTCGTAAGCTCTGAAAAAAGCGCCGGATTCGAGGCATAACAGTTATACGCTTCTATGTAAAGGAGCGGGCTCCTTGCCCCCTTCTCATATTCCTTTTTAATAGCCGATATCTTTTTGGAAGGGCTCCTCGCATAATCCGCATCAAGATAGAACAGAAGCCACAGTATGCGGAAGCTGTTTTTTTTCTCAAAGATCCCCTTTATCTGTGCGGTTATATTGTCGATATAATCCTCTTCCCTGTTCAAAAGGGCCGCAAGATAAAGAAAATAGCAATAAAGCTCCTCGCTCCTCTGTTTTATCTTCATCTCCCTCTCGACATGCTCAAGTATCCACCTCGCCTCATTTACCCTGTTCTCCATGATAAGAAGCTGGGCCTGATAGAGCCTCGATTCGGGATTCTTCTCGTTTAAGGCATTCATCCTTTCAACGACCTTTAAGGACTCCCTGATCCAGACATCCTTGCCGATCTGCTTCATGCGGAATGCCGTATAGCGCTGCATGAGCCGGTTTCTTAACCGGTTAAGCTCACGTCTCTTAAGCTTTTCGGGGTCGCTCCCCTCGCGCCTCTTTGCGATAATGTCCACCGAAAGCTTTTTTGTACCATCAGGGAGTAAGAACTGAAGATGGGCAAAGTTCTTCCCTTCGTGAAGCGCCTCCTCTTTTATGATAAATTCAAGGTTGCAGAGATTTCCGAGAAAGTCCTCTCCATTTATCCGCTCCTTCTTAAGCTCGATAAATTCCGCTTCGGTCTTAACGCAGAGATCTATATAACCCCAGGTGGTTTTCTTTATTGAAAGCGAGCACAGAAGATCGCTTTTTATATCCTCAAACTCATACAAAGCACTGTCGGTCTTAAACTCCACGGTATGCTTCTTCTTTACCGACACGAGGAAGCGGTCCACGTTTTCCTCGTCCATACGCTCATTTGAAAATCCCCGGTATTTTTCAAGGTGGACGCGGTCGTTCCCATCAAAAACAGTCAGAAAGTCGTCCGAATAAAAGGTCTTTACGGCATCCTTCCAGTCAGTCTGCGCATGGTTCGAGAAATGGAAAAGGTTCTTTATGCTCTCATTTCCCGATATCCCGAGGGTCCTCACCACGGAATACGTGAAAGGGATGAAATATTCCCCCGCCTCGGACACGATCTGTACATCTCCCTTTACTATGGCTCCGGGCTCAAGCCCCTTTGCATCGAAGGAATACCTTATCTCGTATTCGCTGTCATCAAATTCAGGGGTAAGGACAGTCATGCGCATGCACGGACTGTAAACATGTCCCTTTACACGCTTTCCGCCTCTGGAGCTCAGAAGGAAGCTTCCCTCTGAAAGGTCTCCGGGCATGACAGCTTCTTCAATTTTGTGCGCAGAAAAAACAAGCTTTTCGCTCTCATACTCGAAAAACCCGTTTATAAGCCTGTCTACGACATCCGACAAAACTGCTCCCCCAACACAAAAGATATTTGTATTACAATAAACGCACTATAACAATTATATTTACCCTATATTATGATATTTCTGTCCATTGGGACAGGATCCGCTAAAGCAAATATCGAATTTGCCGGCATAAACTGCCGCTTATGCCTGAGGGCACGATCTGCTTTGCAGATCATGCTTATCTTAATCCCTTCCGAAAAGATCTCTCGTATAAACCTTATCTGCAACATCGTCAAGCACGTGATCATACCTGTTTGCGATGATCGCGTCAGATATTTCTTTAAATTTCTCCAGATCGTTGACAATACTGCTTCCAAAAAAGGTGGTACCGTCCTCAAGGCTCGGCTCATATACAATGACCTTTGCGCCTTTTGCTTTTATCCTCTTCATGACGCCCTGTATGGAGCTCTGCCTGAAGTTATCGGAATTTGACTTCATGGCAAGCCTGTACACGCCTATCACGCATTCCTTCTCGCTCTCCGCGTTATAATCCCCCCTGTTGTAGTAATCATAATATCCGGCCTTTGAAAGGACACGGTCCGCTATAAAATCCTTCCTGGTGCGGTTTGAATCCACTATGGCCTGCATGATGTTCTGGGGCACATCCTCATAATTTGCAAGAAGCTGCTTACTGTCCTTCGGGAGGCAGTATCCTCCGTACCCAAAGGAGGGATTGTTATAGTCATTCCCTATCCTTTTATCAAGGCAGACGCCTTCTATTATCATCCTTGTATCAAGGCCCTTCATCTCGGCATAGGTATCAAGCTCGTTGAAATAAGACACCCTCAGCGCCAGGTAGGTATTTGCGAAAAGCTTTACCGCTTCAGCCTCCGTATGACCCATGATAAGGACCGGCGTATCATCTTTAAGGGAGGCTTCCTTCAAAAGCCCCGCAAAGGTTTCCGCCTTCTCCTTTAGCTCCTCATCCTCCATATCGGTCCCCACGATTATCCTCGAGGGATAGAGGTTGTCATAAAGGGCTCTTGATTCCCTCAGGAACTCCGGGCTGAACAGAATATTCCTGTTTCCGTATTTTCCCCGTGCATAAACTGTGAATCCGACGGGGATCGTTGACTTTATCACAAGGACGGCCTCAGGGTTGACCCTTCCCGCTAACTCTATGACATCCTCAACAGCCTTTGTATCAAAGAAATTCTTCTTCGGATCGTAATTGGTCGGAGTAGATATGATAATGAAATCCGCCTCCCTGTACGCGCTTTCCGCGTCAAGGGTCGCCGTTAGCTTAAGCTCCCTGTTCTTAAGATAATCCTCTATTTCCGGATCGGCTATAGGGGAGATCCTTTGGTTTATCTTATCCACCTTCTCCGGTATTATGTCAACCGCTTTTACCTCATGCCTCTGTGACAATAACGTCGACAGCGACATTCCCACATATCCTGTTCCCGCTATGGCTATTTTATACTCTCTGTTCATACTCCCTCCTCCGTTAATGGGTTTTTCCGAAACAGTCTCACTTTCCCGCAAACATGGCAGGTATGGTCTTTAACAGTATCTTTATATCGAGAAGCAGTGACCAGTTATCGATATATTCGATATCCAGAGCAACGATATCTTCAAAATCCGTGATATCATTCCTGCCGGAGACCTGCCACAGACCCGTCAGCCCCGGTCTGAAGCTCAGTCTCTTTTTCTGACCGAGACTGTACTGCATGAATTCATCCAATGTGGGAGGCCTGGTACCGACCAGGGACATATCCCCCTTCAGGACGTTAATGAACTGAGGGAACTCATCAAGGGAGGTCTTTCTTAAAATTCTCCCGACCTTCGTTATCCTGGGGTCGTCCTCCATCTTAAAGATGAGCCCCTGCATCTCGTTGTCCTTTAACAGCTCCTTCTTTCTTTCCTCCGCGTCTTTGTACATTGAGCGGAACTTGTAGATATTAAATACCCTTCCGTTTCTGCCTACGCGCTTCTGTGAAAAGAATACCGGACCCTCTGACTCGATCTTTATAAGCGGCCCGAAGATAACGACCAGAAACAGGAGCACAAAACAGCCCGCAAGGGCTCCGATAATATCCATAAACCGCTTGATTATCAGATATCCCACAGAAACGACCTTATTGGCGTAGACGATCATATCGATATTTTCGGTTCCCGAATACATCCTGTGTTTGCTGCCCGAAAGATCAGGGATCTCTATCTGGTAGCTGATGGCGATCCCGCTCTGCGAAAGCTCATCGAGCAGAGGTATCAGCTCCCTGCTCCTGCCTTCGGACCCTACCGCTATCTCGTCAAGGGAAGCGTTCCTGCAATAATCCGAAAGCTCGTCAAGTGTCGTGGCTATTTTAATATTATGTAAACCTATTTTTAGATCCTGTCCGCTTTTAAGCCCCTCTTCGTCATCATAGAGCACCGCACCGACTATTACATCGCTGAAATTCCTTGATTTTTCATGATCGATGAGATATGTCTCTATAAAATCCCTGTTGCCCAGAAGAAGAACGCTTTTTTCCTGAAGAAGGCTCCGGTAAAGCCTGGGGATCATTCTTTTCAGGGCAAGATGCACAGCCCACATTAAGAAGGTGTCTATGATAAAGAAATAGAGGATGGCAAGTCTTGAGAAAACATCATAATACCTTATAAAGAACAGAATAACGGCAGTGCCCGAGAGCATTATGACATTGTTCCATACCACGTGCATGAACTCGAGAAGGTATCCCCTTATATAGAAATCCTTATTATTGTTGAAAAGAAGATTGGCTCCCAGAAAAACGATCAGCATCGGAGCAAGATTAATAAGAAACCTGCTCCTGCCGTATGCGGAATTCACGGCAGATCCGTCTCTTATGAGTGTTGCGATATATAGGCTTATTACGATCGTAGCCATGTCAAAGAGCAATATTAAAAAATTCTGTAATCCTGACCTTCGCCTATACATTAAGCAAGAATAATCCCCGCTGAAAATATCAGATATGGTTTTGAGCCTGCCTCAGCTCTTTCTAAGGAAAAACTGATTAATTCAGTTTTTCCTTAGATGCCTCCGGCAGGGCGTTGTGTGCCGGTGGCACACGTTTAACGCCAGAAATCCGCCAAGGAAGGGCACTTCGTGCCCGCGGGCTTATTCGACATTTGTAAAC
>JAIKXO010000336.1 GCA_024684065.1 Lachnospiraceae bacterium | reverse complement strand
AAGGCTGTAAGCGAAGCACAGGAGATGTTTAATGCTGCGCCTGTAAATGCGGCGGCTAAAGCTGAGGAAAAGAGCAGAAAGGTCAATCAGGAATTTTTCAGCAGGCATGAGAATGAAGATGAAAAGAATACTGAGTATGCTTCCCAGCGTGAGGAGACAAGGGCACTCAGAAAGCACAGGCAGCATGAGAGCCGTGTCCGTGTTAAGGACAGTTTCATTCAGTCGGATGGTGATTTCCATGGCAAAGCAGGATTTGTTGAAGAAGCCGGTGCGGAAGTGGCAGGCAATAAGAAGCTTGAAAATCTTCAGAAAAAAGCGGAAAAAGCCGCAGATAAAACGAAGAAAGCAAGAAAAAAACTGCCACAGCGTAAGGAATACAAGCTGGTGCGACACTTCGATGAAAAGACCGGTAAGACCACTTATGAGCTTCAGACCAACAAAGTTATAAAGAAAGCGAAAAAGGATAACCCGGTAACAGCCGCAGGCCGCAGGACGATGATGGAAGCTCAGGGTATAGCCCATCAGAAGATCGCTGAAAATGAAAAAGACAACTCCGGAGTGGAGGCAGCCCACAGGTCAGAGGAGGCAGGCGAAGCCGTGATCGTCCATGCAAAGAATATCAAACAGGGCGTACAGGCAAAGCGTGTGAAAAAGGTTGCTATTGCTGAAAAGAAGCAGTTTAAGGCAGAGGTGAACTTCCGGTATCAGAAATATCTGGAGGACAATCCGCAGATGAAGAAAAAGCTTCTTCAAAAGCGTCTGCAGAAACAGCGGATAAAAAGGGAGTACGCCAAGGCTATAAAGAAAGGCTCGGCAGAGGCAAAGCAGGCAGCCGGATACGCACAGAAGGCGGCAAAGACAACAACAAATATGGCACGAAAGGTAGCAGAGTTCGTAAGAAAGCATATCGGGGCGATAGCAACTATAGGCTTGTTCGGACTCTTTTTTATGCTCATTGCGGCAGGTATATCAAGCTGCTCTGCCGTGCTTAACGGAGGTCTTTCCGCAACCATGGCAGGAAGTTATCAGAGCCAGCCTGCACAGCTTGACGCATCGGATGAAGCCATGACCTCAAGGGAAATGGCATTGCAGAACACCATCGACAATATCGAAACGGACTATCCCGATTACGATGAGTATAACTATAACCTCGAAGAAATCGGGCATAACCCATTTACGCTGATCAATTATCTTTCAGCGATCAGGGTGGATGTTGTGGCTGCGGACTGTGATGCAGAGATCGAGTCGCTTTTTAACGATATGTATGAGCTTACCCTTACGCCAAGAGAGGAAACAAGGACAAGAACGGTCACGCAGACCAATGAAGAAACCGGAGAAGAGGAAGAAGTGGAAGAGGAATATACCGTGACGATCCTTGATGTGGAGCTTATCAGAAAGCCTTTGGAGGATATCGTGGCGGAGCGTCTTACCGGGAATGATGATGCGAGCGTGTTATATGCGGCATATCAGCAGACCAACGGTGCATTGCAGCAGTTTTACACTCCTCTTGATACGGACTGGTACAGCCTGATAAAGAGCTATTACGGCTACCGGAAGAATCCCATCACGGGAGATAACCAGTTCCACAGGGGTATTGATATCGCTGTGCCGGAGGGTACGGAAGTGTATGCCGGACATGATGGAACGGTCACAACGGCTGAATACAATGATGATTACGGGAATTATATCGTGATCACAGATTCCAAGGGTTTTGTAACGAAGTATGCCCATTTGGAGAGCATGAATGTCAGTGCGGGCCAGACGGTAAAGCATGGAGCAGTCATAGGAAAGACAGGAAGCACGGGAGCGGTGACAGGAAGCCATTTACATCTGGAGTGTATGTCGGGCGGTGAGTATTACAATCCGCTCTTTTATTTTGAGAACGGAAACGGCTCAATCTATGGCACGACAGATCCGATAGGCGGCAGTGGCGATGTAGCCGCACTTATCGCAGAGGCGGAGAACTATCTCGGATACCCTTATGTGTGGGGAGGCAGTAGTCCTTCAACAAGCTTCGACTGTTCGGGCTTTGTGTGTTATGTGGTAACTCATAGCGGTTATTATAATCTGCCACGTACCACAGCGCAGGGCATTTATAACCAGTGCCAGCATATCAGCGCATCAGAAGCGAGAGCCGGAGATATTATCTTTTTCACGGGGACATATAATTCCGGTAATCCTGTAACCCATGTCGGTATATATGCCGGCAATGGTCAGATGATACATGCAGGCGATCCCATCAAATACTCTTCCATTAACAGACCATACTGGCAGAGCCATTTCTATGCTTTTGGCAGATTGCCGGGACATTAAGGAGGCAGAGATGAAAAGAGAAACAATCAAGAAAAACCGCATTCATGCCGCCGAGAAGAAAGAGTATTACACCGAGCGTGAGAAATACTGGGCGAGACTCGAACAGGAAGCGGATGATGCGGAAGCGATGAAGATTATCAGAAAGAAACATATAACACCTGAGCAGCTTGCATTGTTTAACAGCCTTTCGGAAAAAGAGGTTGCAGACATGATAGCAGCAAGGGATAAGGAAGTGAAACAGACCCCGCCAGATGATGGCGGGGTTCATCATGCAGAAAATGAAAAGGAGATAAACGAAAATGCAAAGAAAGTTATCAGTTAGGATCATAGCGTCGCTGATTTTGTCGGTGATGGTTTTTGCACTGCCTGTTGGAGCGTTTATTGCTAACAGTTCCAATGCGGTGCCTGTATTTGCAGAGGAAAGTGTAAGCGGTAGTGATGCCGGAGACAGTGCTTCGGATGATCAGAACCCAGATGAAGCCTTGACGGGCGAAAGCACATCAGAAAACGGGGATGCCGGTGATGGCACCACAGTTGATAATCCCGATAACGGATCATCGACAGATGACGGTTCTTCCGAAAGTGGAAATACAGATGATGAGGATACCGGGGATGAAGGTGGAGAAGAGGAAACGGATGATCCCGAACCTACACCCGAGCCGGAACCTGAATGTATCTGTGACCATAAGTGCAGTCAGTACGATTACAACAAGGACTGTCCTGTGTGCAGTGAGAACTATAGGGATTGCGAGTATAAGGAGCCGGGCGTGAGGATCACGATCAATGCTCCGAACTCATGGTATTCAGCAGGAACAAATGCAAAGATCACTTTTAAGGTTGAGGATATCCTCGATACAGGCAACTTTGCTGTAAAGAGCGTAAAAGCAAAGATCGGACAGAACGGCTCTTATCAGGATGTTACCGAGGATATGTTCCTTGAGATTTCCGAAAACTGCACTGTATATGTGCTTGTGACGGATGCCAATGATAAGAGCTATGAAAGAAGCCGTGCTATCAAGTGTTTTGATACCACAAAGCCTACACTCAATGCGGCGGTATCAGACGGACTGCTTACCGTGCAGGCGGTTGATAAGGAGTCAGGGATCAAGGTCATCTATGTGAATGGATATGAGTTTACGGACAATATCACAAACGGAACGCTGAATATCCGTCTTTCACAGTTTGATGCCGGATATGAGTATTTCACCATCACAGCCATGGATAATGCAGGGAATGTATCGGAGGTCTATAAGACAAAGAACCCTTATTACAAGGATCCAAATTCCGATGATGACAGTAATCCTGCCGAACAGCTTCCTGCAAGCGCAGAGGCGACCAAGCCCTCAAGTGCTACGGCGAATGTGACTGAGCATACAACGACGGATTCAAACGGAAATACAACAAGCAAGACACCTACAACACCGGAGCAGCAGAAAAAGGCAGAGTTTGCCAAAGCTGATGCGGAAGAGGCTTCACTTTCTGAATCTGAGGAAAATGGTGAGGATATGAACCTCGGAAAAGAGTTTTATACCATCGAAGCTGCAAACGGAAAGGTCTTTTATCTGATTATTGACCGTGACGGGGAAGAAGAGGTGGTTTACTTCCTTACAGAGATCACAGAGAATGACCTTCTTAATGTGACAACGGATAACTCCGAGACACTGCCTAAGAATTCTGCGGCACTTGAATCCCAGATACCTGTAACGGAAAGTGCGCTCCCGAATAACAACACGGATATCGACGATACCCATGAAGTGGAGACTCCGACCGAAACACCTACAGAAGAGGTAACAGAGGAGCCTACTGAGGAGCCTGCAGAAGAGCCGGAAGAACCTGTGAAGAGCAATCCGATTTTAGGATATATCATCATGGCAATCTTCGGCGGTGGCGTGATCGGAGCGGCTTATTATTTCAAAGTCGTAAAGAAGAAACAGGACGGCGATTTCGTAGAGGATGAGGACGAAGAATCCGAAGAGGAAGTATATGCTGACGATGCGGATGAACAGGAGAAAAATCCTGATGATGCCTGGTTTGACGAAGGCGAGCAGGATTATCCTGAGCCGACAGAGGAGCAGAAGGAAAGACCTGCACCCATGGCAGAGGATATGGAGGATGCCACGGTAACTGATACGGAAGGAGATAATGAAGCAGATGTATCAGAAGAAGAGGAATAAATGTTTTATCGGCGGAGAGGATTTCCTCTCCGTCAGTGTTTGAAAGGAGGCTATAAGCTATGGAGGATATTAAGCAGACAGTAGACAAAGTAATGGAGGACATCGCTGCAAAGCGTGATGAGACAATGGGAAAGAACGATGCCACACAGGAGGAACAGGGCGAGAAAAGGAAGATGGACGAGATCACGCTTAAATTCGGCAAGGGCTGTGTCGGTGAGCCTTTCATGGGGAAGGATGGCAAGGAGTATAAGCAGATCCTTATCCCCAACAAGGACGAGAATGACCACAGCCCGTGGGCTACTTTTGTGGCAAGGTCAAACGCTGTGCATGAGGATAAGTTCGGCAAGGGTATGTGGATGAAGCTCCCGGCGGATGGTCATACCACGGTGCGTAAGGATCACTGTGTTGGCGAGGGTGCTGACGGCAAGAAGATCTGGGAGACAGACAAGACACAGGTTACGAACAGAGAGCTTAAGGGGATGGTTGAGTTTTATAAGACCAGAGGCAAGGAGCAGGAGGATAAGCCGAGGGAATCCTTAAAGGACAGGCTCTCCGAGAAGAAAGCCGAGGTATCACAGCAGAGGCACGAAGCTCCGCAGAAAACCGCCCAAAAGACAAAAGAAGCATCGTTATAATGATTTCTATCTCCAGTAGTCAACGGAAATTAAGTCGAGTATTCATATATTAAATTGACAGCAATTCTATTTGGTGTTAATATGTGAATGGAACTACTCCAAAAATAATGGAATAAGGAATGTGTTTATCATGAAAGACAAAAATCTGATGAATCCGAAAGAGGAAAGCATGATGGAGTTGCTCTGGCAAGAGCAGAAACCGTTGACTACTGCCGAGATAGGATCTGTTCTTAAAGGGAAAGGCTGGAATAAGTCAACTCTCTTTAATACGATCCAGTCTTTATTAGAGAAGGAATATATTAAGATCAGCGGAGTGGAGAGAAGTCATACTCAATATGCA
>JAIKXO010000193.1 GCA_024684065.1 Lachnospiraceae bacterium | reverse complement strand
ACAAAAGCCTTGTTTGATGTTAAATGCATATATGTAGCCTGAATCATATCAGGTAGAGGCATCAGGCTAATGCCATTAAAAGACCGAAGCACAAATGCTTTGGGAATTTATTAATATCAACCACGAGTTGGTAAATAGCCATAATGAGTTAACCGGGTAAATCCTGTCCGGCCATTAATTTCAGTCCGGTATCAGCTGCGCCTGTACCGCGGTAAGCGCCACAACACCAACGATGTCTTTCGCGTTACAGCCCCTCGAAAGATCATTGACAGGCCTTGCAAGCCCCTGGAGCATCGGTCCGAAGGCATCTGCATGCGCAAGTCTCTCGACCAGCTTATACCCGATATTTCCCGCATCGAGATTGGGGAAGATAAGAACATTTGCCCTTCCGGCAACCTCAGAACCCGGAGCCTTGCTCTTTGCCACGGATTCAATTATCGCGGCATCTGTCTGAAGCTCCCCATCCACAACAAGCTTGGGATATTTCTCCTTCGCTATCCTGGTGGCTTCAACCATCTTGTCAACCAGGGGATGCTTGGCGCTTCCCTTTGTGGAATGTGAGAGCATCGCTATAACAGGCTTCTGGCCGATAAGGTTTGTAAAGCTTTTTGCGGAGGAATTTGCTATGCAGGCAAGCTCCTCGGGATTCGGATCCTGATTCAGGCCACAGTCGGCAAAAAGGAAGGTTCCGTTAGCACCCAGATCGCAGTCCGGCACATCCAGGATAAAGAAACCCGATACGATCTCAACCCCAGGAGCGGTCCTTAATATCTGAAGCGAAGGCCTCAGGACATCAGCCGTAGCATGGCAGGCACCGGCAACCATTCCGTCTGCGTCACCCATTTTAACGGTCATAACGCCAAACATCAAAGGATCGGTAAGAAGCCTTTCCCTTGCGGCCTCCAGGGTCATCCCCTTAGCCTTCCTGAGCTCATAAAGCTTCTGGGCGTAGGGCTCGAGCCTGTCGGTCGTCTCCGGATCGATAATGTCCACATTGGCAAGGTTCACATCGAGCCAGTGAGCCCCTTCCCTGATCTTTTCTTCCTTGCCGATAAAAACTATATCGGCTATCCTTTCCCTTTCAACCTCCGCGGCGGCCATCAGTGTACGCCTGTCATTGGTCTCGGGCATCACAATCTTCTTGACATCCTGCCTGGCACGTTCTTTAATAGTATCAATAAAAGACATATTATCTATCCTTCCGTTAATACATAATAATGATCGTATTAAATATGTTTATGATAATGTTCATTATACACAAAAGAATTATTGTATACAATAAAAATATTGACATGTTTAACATAAAATACATCCAGGAGAACCCAACATGCATGTAACTGCCGTCATCGCCGAATATAACCCTTTCCATAACGGACATTCCTACCAGATCGAGAAGGCAAAGGAGGAAACCGGGGCGGACTATCTGATCGTCATCATGTCCGGAGATTATGTCCAGCGCGGAACCCCTGCCATCATAGACAAATACAGGCGGACCGAAATGGCACTTTCACAGGGCGCGGATCTTGTCATCGAACTTCCGCTTTATTATTGCCTGGGGAGCATAGAATACTTTGCCGAAAGCTCCGTCGCTCTTATCGACAGGCTCAACATAGCAGACTCCCTCTGTTTCGGTTCGGAATGCGGAGACATTGGGACCCTTAACAGAATAGCGGAATATATTGAAGAAAACAACAACGAGACCTACAGAGCGAGCTTCCGCAGGTATATAAAGGAAGGCATGAGTTTTCCCGCAGCCCAGGAAAAAGCCCTTTTGGAGACCGGCATGGATGAGGCCCTGGCAAGTGTAATAAAGGAGCCGAATAACGCCTTGGCGACAGCCTATCTGAGGGCGCTCATAAAGCGCTCCTCTTCCATAAAGCCTTTTACGATAAAGCGGATAGTCTCCGGCTATCATGAAGAGGAGAAGGGCGCTTACTCCGCGACGGCCGTAAGGAGCCAGCTTATAAACAGGGAGGCTCTCTATGAGCTTGCGTTAAGCACCCCGGAGAAAGTCCTTCAGATAATGGTATCCGATTTCAACAGGCGTTTTCCGATAGTTGAAAATGATTTCACCGGCGCCCTCTTCTACAAGCTGCACTCCTGCTATACCAAAGCGCTTCAGGAGTATGTAGACAGGGACAGTGCCAGAAAGAATGCGCTTACCGAGTATCTCGACGTTAACGAAGAACTCTCCTCAAGAATACTCAGCACCTACAAAGAGGCCCTGGATTTTTCTGATCTGTGCGGCAAGGCAAAGAGCAGGGATATAACCTATACGAGACTGAGCAGGGCACTGATGCACATAATCCTCGATATAAAGAGCGAAAACCTTAAAGAATACATAAGGGATGATTTCCATTATTACGCAAGGATACTGGGATTTAAGGACGATAAGATGATACGGCCCCTTACCCACCTTCTTAAGGAGCGCTCCGGCCTTCCCCTGATAACAAAACTTGCGGATGCCGACAGGAGGATAGAAAAAGAAGCGGGAAAACGGATGCTCTATGAAAGCATCCAGGCAAGCGAACTGTATGAAAAAACTGTCTGCAGAAAATACAGACAGCTCTTTCATTCCGAATATACAAAAAACGTGGTGAAATACAGATAGGTTTGTCAATTTTTAAACGAATGTATGGGGGCAGGTATCCTGCCCTCTCTTTTTATGAATTCCTCACACGAGAACTCATTCACCTTCATTACCGGAGCATGCCCGAAAAGGCCTCCGAACTCCACCGTATCCCCGGGCTTTTTCCCATAAGCCGGGATTATCCTGACCGCCGTGGTCTTCTGGTTCACCATACCTATAGCCATTTCATCGGCGATGATGCCGGCGATGGTATACTCGCTCGTGTCCCCTGGCACCGCTATCATGTCAAGCCCCACCGAACATACGCAGGTCATCGCTTCAAGCTTTTCGATCGAAAGGCAGCCCGCATTCACGGCATCCACCATTCCCTGGTCCTCACTTACCGGAATGAAGGCGCCGCTTAAGCCCCCTACATATGAAGAAGCCATGACCCCTCCCTTCTTGACCTGGTCATTAAGAAGCGCCAATGCCGCTGTCGTTCCCGGCGCCCCGGCATGCTCAAGTCCCATTTCCCTTAATATATCGGCAACGCTGTCCCCTATCGCGGGAGTGGGAGCAAGCGAAAGATCCACTATGCCGAAGGGGATCCCCAGCCTTTCCGAGGCTTCCTTAGCGACCAGCTGTCCGACTCTCGTGACCTTAAACGCTGTCTTCTTGATGGTCTCACAGAGGGTCTCGAAGTTTTCCCCATGAACCCCTGCTATCGCAGTTTTTACTACCCCCGGTCCGCTGACACCGACGTTGATCACGAGATCCCCCTCGGTCACGCCATGGAAAGCGCCTGCCATAAAGGGATTGTCATCCGGCGCGTTGCAGAAGACCACAAGCTTTGAGCATCCCATCGAGTCATTGTCCTTAGTCCTTTCGGCGGTCTGCTTTATTATGCTCCCCATAAGCCTTACGGCGTCCATGTCGATCCCTGTCCTCGTTGAGCCTAAGTTTACGGAGCTGCACACCACCTCAGTTTCGGAAAGCGCTATCGGGATCGAATTGATCAGGTCTTTGTCCGCCTTTGTCATCCCCTTTGAGACCAGGGCGGAATACCCGCCGATAAAATTCACCCCTACAGCCTTTCCCGCATCGTTAAGTGTCTCCGCAAGCGTCGCAAAGTCCTCCGGACCTTTGCATGCGGAAGCGCCGATAAGGGCTATCGGCGTTACCGAGATCCTTTTATTCACTATGGGGATGCCGAAATCGTTCTCTATCTCGCGGCCTACGGCCGTAAGCCTTGCGGCCTTCTTGGTTATCCTGTCATATATCTTGCTTCTTAGAGTATCCAGATCGTCAGATACACAGTTTAAGAGGCTTATCCCCAGTGTGATCGTCCTCACGTCCAGATTCTCTTTTTCGATCATCTTATTGGTCTCACTGACCTCATACATATTGATCATGCTTAGTTCCTGCCCTTATTTCAAAACATACTGCCATTGTAAAACGATTTTATAAACTGAAGTTTATGCCTAAGCACCCGATCTGCTTCGCAAATCGGTGCAGTAAGGAAATGATCAGGTCTGTAGAACAGGCCTGATCGGCATAAACTGAAGTTTATGCCTAAGCACTCGATTTGCTTCGCAAATCGGTGCAGTTATGTAAACCGCAATCTCAGATCCTGTGCATGCTGTCGAAGATTTCTTCCTTCTGGCACTGGATGACCACTCCGATCTCCTCCCCGACGCCCTTAAGCTCCTGAGAGATATCCGAAAACGGCTTGGACGCCTCATTAAGATCGACCACCATCATCATATTGAAATAACCCTGCACTATCGTCTGCGAGATGTCGAGGATATTGATCCTGTTATTCGCAAGATAAGTGCAGACCTTTGCTATTATCCCCACCGTGTCCTTTCCGACAACCGTGATTATTGTTCTTTTCATAATGTATCCTTTCTGCGCAGCGCAGCCTCATACCGCAAGCAGCTCTGAGCGCGCGCTCCTCCCCGCTACCTTTATCTCAAAGTCCTCCGGCCTGTATTTTCCGTCCATAAGGATCTCAAGCCTCACCGTTTCATAGGCGAGCTCCGCCAGATTGTTCTCCATGCTCAAATGACCGAGAAGGATCTGTTTGAGATCATCGTGAAGAAGCCTGCAGAGAAGCCTCCCACAGGTCTCGTTGGAAAGGTGTCCTCTGTCGCTTAATATCCTCTGTTTCAGGGCATACGGATATTTCTTCCCTACCTGAAGCATGTTGACGTCATGGTTTGCTTCAATAAGGATAGCCTCAACGCTCTTAAAACTTTCCACCGTATACTCATCAAAGGTGCCCAGATCCGTCAGGACCCCTACAGAGCTTCCTCCTTTTGAAAACCTGTAGGCGACAGGCTCCCTCGCATCATGCGATATCCTTATCGGAGAAACATTAAGGTCCTTCAGATAAAAGCTTTCATCCGCCCTGATCTCATTGAAAAGACAGTCCGGGATCTCTCCTATAGTCTTTATTTCCTTTACCGCCTCTATAGTCCCCTTTGTGGCATAGACCGGTATCCCGTATTTTCTTGCGATCACTCCAAGCCCCGCAATATGATCGGAATGCTCATGCGTAACAAGGATGCCGTCGATCTCGGCAGTCTTAAGCCCGATAGAATTAAGCCCTTCCTCTATCTTCCTCCCGCTTATGCCTGCATCCACAAGAATATTTGCCTGGCCGGAGCTGACGTAGATACAATTCCCGCTGCTCCCGCTGGCTATGCTGCACAACTCCATTTTTATACTCCCCCTGTAATTGTTTCCGATAAAATCCGGGTCATACAGTAAACGAATAAAAATACGCGCGTTTACTATGAGCCTGTAATTTATTCTTCCCAGTAGATCTGGATCTCATCTCCATCGTTTAAGGTCGCCGCATAGGGCGCCGGCTGTCCGTTTAATTTGGTGACGACAGCCCTGCCCTGAGGTTTTGAAAGATCAAAATCGTAAAATTCAAATACATCCACGAAAATATAGCTTTTCTTGCCGGTGAGGATCACTGAATTATCATTTACCGTAACCATTATCGAAGTAAGCCCCGGCTCCATCTGAATACCGGCCGGTTTTTCTGTACTCTCCCCTTCTGTACCTGCCTTAACTTTATCACCGCCGTCTTCATCCGCTTTTAAAACGTCCGTTTCAGGGACAGTCAGGGCTTCTGCTTCCTCTTCCTCCGGTGTTTCGGTTTCAGTCCCCGTACCGGTCTCCTCAGATACTGCCGATAAAGTATCGGTTTCCGCATCTTTAATTATATCAGTATCCGGACTTCCGTCTTCTTCATCGTCCGTAGCCTCGTCCCGGTTTCTTTCCAAAGCGCCCCCGGTATCCGGCTCCTCATCTGAAGAAAGCTCTTCCATGACCTCTGACGCTTCCTCCGAAGAAGGCTCTTCCATGCTCTCTGACGCTTCCTCTGAAAAAAGCTCTTCCATGCTCTCTGACGCTTCCTCCGAAGAAGGCTCTTCCATGACCTCTTCTGCTTCATCTGAAGAAAGCTCTTCCATATCCTCTGATACTTCCTCTGAAGAAGGCTCTTCCATGCTCTCTTCTGCTTCCTCCGCCCCGGGATTCCCTATAAGCGGCTCCCTGATGCTTCCGACCACATATTCCCTGTTATCGCTACCGCCAGGATCGGGACGTACAACATCCTCGGGAGGCAGGGCGTCTCCGGTCTGATAATCCTCGTCCTCCGCAAGGTCGGCAAAGCTCTCGGCAGTCGCGCCGTCCTTTCCTCCGGGACCGTATTTTTCAACATCCGAAAGATTAAGCTCCTCAAGCGTCCAAATGATCGAGAAATTATTATAGACCTTTTCATCAAGGTCGGAAAGCTTATTATTAACATAGATGTTCATATCCTTTGCAAGGATGACATCCATAAACTCCGCGACCTGCCTGACCGTATAGAAGTCAAGCATCTCGACCTTATCACCTTCCTTAAGCTCATAATAGCCCGACTCAAGCTCACCGTTTACCATGGCAAACTTCGGAAGATCTATGTTTTTGTCATTAACGTTAACCCTGAGCTGCGAATCAAAGCCCGGCACATGCATAAGCTCCATGTGCCCCGCCGCTCCCGCCGTAGACTGCTCCACGGTTATCTTATCGCCTGCCTTTATGGGCTCGTTAATGCTGACCGGTTCGCCGTTAAGCTTTACGACAGCAGGTTCTCCCATCTCCCCCCTTATCATCTGGGCCTTGCCGTCAACCGTAAAGTTAAGCGCTTCCCCCCTCTTGGGGAACAGGCTCTCATTAGGGAAGCCGGCCTGCATGGCAGCATCCACGAGGAGCAGATGTCCGTTGTCATAAAGCTTGATCCTCTCTCCGTTAAAGTTTACGAAGATAAAATTATTCTTCTGGTCGTAGAAATTCAGACAGATCCCGATAGGGGTCACAAAGAGGCTGTCCCTGTTGGGCTTCCCGTTCTGATAATCAATATCCTTTAATACCTCTTCGCCCCGTAACGCGCATCTGGTCTTATCGATCCCGAGCTCCTTTGCAAGCGCGTCCGTGTAGGTAGGGAGCTTTCCGCCTCCGCCGACCACGAACACTGCGGCTACCGTTTTGCCTCCGTTTAACTCCTTTATCTTAAGCGCCACTTCTTTGGTCATCTTCTTAACAACCGGCTCCGTGACCTTTAAGACCTCCTTCGGGGTGATCTTCTGGTTCAGTCCCATGATATCCCTGTAGCTTATGGACTTGTCATTTCCCACAGCGGTCTTTATCTTCTCCGCTGTCTGGAAATCCACGAGGCAATGCTTTGCGATCGCTTCCGTAAGCTCATCCCCCGCCATCGGGATCATTCCATAGGCCACTATGCTCCCGTCCCTGGTTATTGAAATATCGGAGGTACCCGCCCCCACATCGACCAGGGCGATATTGAGCATCCTGTAGGTTAAGGGGATCGCCACCTGGATAGCAGCGATAGGCTCAAGGGTAAGGTTTGCGACCAAAAGCCCGGCCTCCTCCACGGCTTTGTATAACCCGTCCACAACCTCGTCAGGTAAAAAAGTCGCGATAAGCTCAACGCCTATCCTTTTTGCCTTGTGCCTCTCTAAGGAGCTTATCTGGTAATCGTTTAAGAAGTACTTTACCACCGTGTATCCTACACAGTAAAACTTTGTATCGAGGTCGTTTGTCTTCTGGAACTCCTCATAGGCTTTCTCTATTCCGAGCATATCAAGGGAATATATATCCTCGCCCGATACGATTATCTCTTCGGGATACTCTATCTCCGCCCTTGTGGTCACTGTCTTCAGCACACGGCCCGCAGCCGCTATGCAGACCTCGTTAAGCTCGCCGTTTATCTGCTCTTCGAGGTTCTTTTTGACCGCAAGGACCGATCTTGCGACCATTTCTATATCATGGATCTGCCCGTCAAGCATGGAACGTGTTTCATGCTCCCTGACGCACTGGGCGACCACATGGAACACATCATTAGTCATATAACCGACAGTCCCGACAAGGCTTCTTGTCCCTATATCAAGTCCGAAGACCAGCTGTCCGGGATTCCTCTTTTCCTCGCTCACTTTACCGCTCCCCCAATTTTTTCCATGATCTGCCTTTTTGTTTCGGAAATATCTCCATTGTTCTCAATAACAAAGACACAGTGCCTGCGGAATTCCTCCTCCGAGCTCTGCGCAGCCATGATCCGGTCTATCTTTTCATCCGAATAGCCCCTTGAAGCTTTAAGCCTCTCCCTCCTGACCAAAAGATCCGCATGTACATACCAAAGCTCATCACAGATCTCCTCATAGCCGTCTTCGATCAAAAGGGCAGCTTCGATAAAAAAGAAGCTGTATCCGTTTTTCTCCTTTTCCTTTATCATGGACAAAATAAGCTTCTTTACCGCCGGATGTACTATCCTGTCCGTTTCTTCCCGCAACTTTTCATCACCGAATATCTTCGAGGCCATCCTGCTTTTATCTATCTCGCCGTCCTCTGAAAGGATATCCTCCGAAAGAAGCCCGACAAGCCTCTCATAGCATTCCTGTCCCTTTTTCTCAACCTCATGGGCAGCCTCGTCGGCAATAAGGATAAAAGCCCCGGGTATTTCCTTAAGTATCTTCATGACTTCCGTCTTCCCGGCGCCTACCCCGCCCGTAATCCCTATTATCTTCATCTTCATAAGGTTTTGATCATCATTTTTCCGACTGCGCGGTTGCCGTGCATGTGGCGGGTCGGATCGCAAAAGCAGTCCGGCCGCACAGGCGGAAAATTTCAAAGGATCCGAAACTCCGTTTTATATTTACTTGGCATCATACCAGGTATAGCCCTCGCTCATCTCCGCCGTCAGCTTTACCCTAAGCTTTGCCGCGTTTTCCATTTCCTCTGTTAAAAGCCTTCCGACAGCCTCTTTTTCTGAAAGCACGGTCTCGATAAGGAGCTCATCATGTATCTGCAAGATCAGCTTTGACGATAAGCCCTCGCTTTTAAGACGCTTTTCGACCTTTATCATCGCCATCTTCATTATGTCGGCGGCAGTCCCCTGGATAGGAGCGTTCATCGCGACCCTCTCTCCAAACTGCCTCCTCATGAAATTGGATTCCTTAAGCTCCGGAACCGGCCTTCTTCTCCCGAACAGGGTCTCCGCATAGCCTTTTTTCTTCGCGGAAGCGACCAGCCCGTCGAGGAACTCCTTGATCTTCGGGAACAGAATAAAGTAATTATCAATAAACTCTTTCGCTTCACTGCCTGACACTCCAATATCCTTTGCAAGCCCGAAGGAGGATATCCCGTATATGATCCCGAAATTGACCGCCTTGGCATTTCTGCGCTGAAGCGATGTGACCTCTTCAAAAGGAACCCCGAAAACCCTGGAGGCTGTCATCCTGTGGATATCCTGCCCTTCCTCAAAGGCCTGTATCAGGCTTTCATCCCCTGACATATGCGCAAGTATACGAAGCTCGATCTGAGAATAGTCCGCATCCAGAAAAACACACCCGTCCTTCGGTACAAAAACCTTTCTTATCTGCCTGCCCTGCTCCATTCTTATAGGGATGTTCTGAAGGTTCGGATCCGCCGAGCTTATCCTTCCTGTGGCGGTTATCGTCTGATGGAAGGTCGAATGGATCCTGTCCTCTTCGTCGACAAACTGTATGAGCCCGTCGGCGTAGGTCGACTTGAGCTTAGCAAGTCCCCTGTAATCGAGGATGTCGGCAACGAAGGGATAATCCGCCGAAAGCTTTTCAAGTATCTCTGCCGAAGTGGAATACCCGGTCTTTGTTTTCTTCGCGCCGGGAAGCTTCATTTTATCAAACAATATCTCCCCGAGCTGCTTCGGGGAATTTATATTGAAATCAGAACCGGCTTCTTTGTGGATCTTTTCCTCTAAAAGGACTATCTGCTTTCCGAGCTCGTCCCCATACTCCTTAAGAGCCTTCGGAAGCACCTTTATGCCCTCCTTTTCCATGCCGCAGAGGCAGATGATAAGAGGCATCTCTATCTCATTAAAAAGGGAAAGCATCCCGTTTCCTTCAAGCCTCTCCTTAAGCCCCTTCGCGGAGGCATAGCAGACGAAAGAGGCCTTGCATGCGTATTCCGTAAAATCCTTCAGATTAAAGAGCGCGGTCTCGCATAGAGGCGCCTTACCGAAAAGTTCTTTATAGGACTGCATGTTTATTCCGTTTTCTGCCGCAACGTCCTCAATTTCGTAATCCGATTTAAGAGGATTTAAGAGATAGGAAGCGATCTTTATATCAAAAAACCGGCCGATCCTGTCAAAGTCCGAAAGCTCCGGAATATAATGCAGCGTTTCCTTTAAGGCAAACGTGGAAAAATAAAGCCCGTCATCCAAAAACAGCCTTAATAATGCCTTCCTTAAGGACTCCTCTTTTATTCCCGCGCTTCCCCTGAGCACAGGGACAAAAAAAGCCTTATCCTTCGAGCTGCAGAAGGAGGCACCGATCAGGCCGTCGTCAAAAAAGAGCTTAAAGCCGGAGATCCCGCCCTGTGTAAGCTCTTCCATAAGCTTTGAAAGCTTTTCCTCATCATCGACAAGGACACAGGAAAGCTCAGTTTTATCCCTGACTTCAGTATTCTCAAACCGCGGAAGTATGTTTTTAAACCCAAGCTCCTTTACTATGCCGTAAGCCTCGGGGGTAAACATCTCCTTAAGCCTCATGTCTTCAAGGGAAACACCGATGTCCGCGTTTATATCTATCGTAGCAAGTATCTTTGAAAGCTCTGCGGATTCAAAGTTCTCCATGAGCGTTTCCCGGATGCTCTTCTTTGATATCTCCTCCCTGTGCTCCTTCAGGTTTTCTATGGTTTCATATTCCTTAAGCAAGGCGATCGCTGTCTTCTCACCGATCTTCGGGACTCCGGGTATATTGTCCGACGCGTCGCCCATAAGAGCCTTAAGCTCTATTATCTGGAGGGGCGTAAGGCCGTATTTTTCAATGACATCTTTGGTATTGTAATCCTCAACCTCGGTCTTTCCGCCCTTTGTTTTAGGTATCCTTATCCTGATATTGTCGGTCGCTATCTGAAGCAGGTCCCTGTCTCCGGAAATAACGGAAACAAGAAGCCCTTCCTTCTCCGACCTCTTCGCGATCGTGCCAAGGATATCATCCGCCTCATAGCCTTCCTTTTCGACAATACAGACCTGCATCGCCGCAAGGAGTTCCTTTATTACAGGCATCTGCTCCCTGAGCTCATCGGGCATCCCCTTTCTCGTTCCCTTATAGTCAGCATAGAGCTTATGTCTGAAGGTCGGGGCATGGAGATCAAAAGCAACGGCAAGATATCCGGGCTCCTCCTCATCCAGTATCTTTAAAAGGATGTTTAAAAAGCCATATATGGCATTCGTATGCTGACCCCTGCCGTTCGTAAGCATCGGAAGCCCGAAGAAGGCACGGTTCATAATGCTGTTTCCGTCAATTAAAACAATCTTTTCACTCATAATAATGTACCCGGGATGACAAATCCCTTACAAAAACATGCTCACCAGGCAGATCGAAGTCAGAAAGCCCGCGATTATAAGTATGACCCGTCTGAACAGATTTGCCATATTATGGAGATCGTTAAGCCTCTCAAATGCGGAAAGCTTCTCCTGAAACTCCGAATGAAGGTCAAACGATTCCCCCTCCTCTAACCGTTTCAGTGCCTCCTGTATCAGATAATTGGTCTCGATCTCTTCGCGGCAGCCGTCGCAGTCCTTTATATGCGAAAGAAAAGCCGATAGCTCATCTCCCATTAATCTGTTCTCTAAAAACAGAGGTATGTAAGAATTGATCTCCGTACACTTCATATTAAATAAAGGAAATGATTCGACCTGAAGGTCGAATCGGCACGAACCGGAGTTCGTGCCAAAGCACACGATTTGCTTAGCAAATCGGTGCAGTCATGTATCAGCTCATATCTCCCCGGCGGATAAATGCGGATCCGGCACGAACGCAACCCACATCTAGTATAATATACACCAAAAGTCTTATATTATCCACTACTTTTTGTGTTCATAACGCCCTGCCGGGCGCAGCGCGGGGGATTTATCATAAAGCTCTTGTATTTTCCCAGTATTGTGGTATAGTATTACCATCAATACCAAATATTGTAGTTATCATTTAGGAGGATTTATCATGAATAAGACAGAATTGATCGATGCAATGGCAAAGGAAGCTGGTCTCAGCAAAAAGGATACCGAGAAGGCATTAAAGGCTTTTACCGACACTGTTACCGCAACCCTTAAAAAGAAGGATAAAGTTCAGCTCGTAGGCTTCGGCACCTTTGAGACAAAGAAGCGCGCCGCCCGTACCGGCAGGAACCCTCAGACCGGTAAGGAGATCAAGATCAAGGCTTCCGTTGCTCCCGCATTCAAGGCAGGCAAGGCTCTCAAGGATGCTGTCAATACAAAATAACATGCTATAACAGAGTACTGCACTGATCGGTCTTTAACGACCGATATATAAATCCCTGCAAGTCAAAGCAGACGACTTCGCAGGGATTTTTATTTCGTTTTTTTTACAAAACATCCATATGTATTTATTGACTAATATCTCTTTTCAATGTTAAAGTTATGTCGCATGTATGATCACGGATTTACGAAGTAAATCTTAAATAAATTCCGGGAGAAAGAAATGGTTCTGACCGACGAAATCCTGAAGCCTCTGACCGGGCTTCTGAATACCGCAACAAAGCGGAATATTTCAAATGAAGAATTTTCTCCGCTCTGCAGGGCTGCAGGTGTTTCCCGGATGTATTATGACATGGATCTCGGAGAAAACAAGGCTTATACCGATCCCCGGTCCGGTAAATATATAATGACCGAGATACAGCATGAGAACACGATAATACTCTATGATAACGGTGAGGAAACGGATCTTCGGAAAAAATTCACATATTATTATGAAGGCGCGGATTATGTACACGCTTATGTCGAGTTCAGAAAAGGGATCGCCGAAACGGATATCGAACCCGGGGTTTATGAGCTTTTATCCGATCTTATCTATCTCCTGGTAAGCAGGCAGAATATGCGCCTCATGCTCGATCATGCCGAGATGAATGATACAATGACCGGCATCCCCAATTCCATTTATCTTCGCAAACAGTTTTCACAGGCAGTCAGGGAACACCCTGAAAATGACTATGTTTTTCTTTTTACAAATCTCCAGAACTTCAAATTTTTAAATGAACAGGGCGGATCCAGGGTCGGGGACGAAGCCATAGTAAAATATTCCAGGAAAGTCGCCTCCTTTATAGAGCCCGACGAAGGGATCTGCCGCCTCGGAGGAGATAATTTCCTGTATTTTATAAAGCGCCAGAATTTAGAGCGCATGCTGAACATTCTGAGCGGGATCGAGCTTAGCGACCTTGAATCGGCCAGAGGCAAGGAATTCACTGTTTCTGCCTGGGTCGGGGTTTCCATAGACAGAAAGGATGCGGATTTTTCCGAAAGGATCGAGCATTCCAATACGGCCTGCATGCTCGGTAAGACAAGGCTTAAGAGGAACGTGGTTTTCTACAGCGACGACCTGGCCAAGATGATCGAGCAGAGCAAGCGCATTATCGGAATGTTCATGCCGGCCCTTATAAATAACGAGTTCACACCTTTCTTCCAGGCTAAGGTGGATATGACTACCGGAAAGCTGGTGGGGCTTGAGGCGTTATGCAGGTGGTATCATGAAGGAAGCTGCATATATCCCGACCAGTTCATTCCTGTTATTGACGCACAGGGAATAATACATGAACTGGATATGGAGATACTCAGGCAGACCTGTATTGCCATAAGAAAATGGAAGGACATGGGGCTTACCCCTCCCCCTGTCTCTGTCAATCTGTCAAGAAAGAACATTTTCATTCCGGGTATCGAGCAGAAGATCCTTACGGTGATCAAGGGCCACAACATCAACTCCTCCGATATCGAGATCGAGATCACGGAAACCTCAAAGGAATCCGAATATGACAGGCTTATAGAATTTATAAGAAAACTGAAAGAATTCGGACTCAGAATATCGATCGATGATTTCGGAACGGGTTACTCTTCTCTTTCCCTTATCCATAACATAAACGCTGATACGATAAAGATAGACAAAAGCTTTATAAGCTCGTTATTTGACAAACACAAATCGACTGTCCTGATAGAAAGCATTATCAGTCTTGCGGAAAGGCTTAATATGAATACGGTCGCGGAGGGCGTGGAGACCGTCGAAGAGGGCAAAAAGCTTATCGGGATGGGGTGCAATATAGCCCAGGGTTATTATTACAGTAAGCCCTCGGACTTTGACTTCACTACTGAAATAATAAAAGACCCGCCGTTCAAACCGATCATCTGACAGGATCTTGTAAGGCAATATGATATATGATGTCTGCCGTAAACCCTGACACCTTATTATGCGGATAAGGATTTCGGCCGGGCCTTATCGTCAGTTTTCAGTTTTCAGTTTTCAGTTGTCAGTCATCAGCCGTCAGCTGTTACCGGCTGCGGCAAATTCAGTTTCCTTAATAATGATGCTCTCCCCGTCCTCTTTCCTGATCTCATAACAGAAGGTCCCTTCCGTTCCATTAAGCCCGATCTCTATCGTATCCTCATCCGAAGGAAGCGGATAAGAAGAAAGCTCTCCGTTTATATACAGATCAAGAAAAGACTGCGAACCCTTCGCGTCAAAATGACAGACCATCCTGTAAGCAGTATTGCCGTCCATATGGATATCAGGGCTTTTAAGGACGATCCCTTCTTCAGCGGAATCAAGATATCCCTTTGCGTTTATTTCTCCGGATGCTTCATATCCCGGCGCCGTCGGCAGATCCACTGACATTTCCTCTATCGGAAGACCTGCCATCCCGTCAATCGGGTTATTCTCCGAAAACCATATCCCGTAATCGGAAACTTCGGAAACCTTCTCATAGCTTTCCCTTATATAGTATGGGCAGGCTTCAAACTCCTCCTCTTTTGCAATGATGATATTGCGGTCTGAAAAAGCAGACCGGTCCCTTTCCGCTATATAGAAGATATGATTGTCCACATATCCCCCATCGGTCATGTAGGTTTCAAACACCTTTGTCTTATCCTCAACCCTCAGCTTTGCGGCCATATCCGTGCTGTCTACGGTAAAGGCGGTATCCGCGTCTTCCTCATCCATGACCTTAAGCACTTCGGCCATAATCTTCTTATTCTCATCCTGCTCATGGAAATATGAGGTTTCGGCATAGAATCCGGTATACAGCGTAACATAGATAAACACTAACGAAGCAATGGCAATGAACCATTTCGGAGCCGTGGTTGTCTTGTCCTTTTCAAGAAGGGTGCCGAAATTCATGGCTGCGCACAGCATCAGGGGAACCGCCCCCATTATATGATACCTTGGCATCGAAAGCGTAAGTGAAAGCGCAAGAAAGTTCCAAAGCGCAATGGAAATACATGCGCTTTTAACCAGCTCTCTGTCAAGATATGTCCTGTCGACCGACTCTTTCCCGTGATCTCTTGCCTTACGGTATATCTGTATCCCGAAAATATCCACCACGGAAAAAAGCCCGAAAAGAGTAATGAATCCGGCCAGAAGAAGATGCATAAGCCCGATTATCCCTCTCAGGGTCGAAACCCTCTCTTCATAAGGAGTGAGGACCCTTAAGAGCTCGAGATAATCCATAAACGTTTTGGGAAGTTCTTCAAATACGGCTTTCAGTGACTTGATCGAATATGAATAGGCCTCTATCCCGTTGCGGCTGCCTATAACGATCCCGAGAGCCGTTACGGCAAGCGTTCCGATAAGCACGGCCGCAAAACGTTTATATCTTTCCTTACCGACATTAAGTATCACGCAGAAGAAAAAACCTATGACCGCGGGGATAACCCCCAGGAGCAGACTGTACGTCCCGCTTGCGAGCGCCACAAAAAAGGTAAGCACAAAGTATATGACGGCAAGGACGATATCCCTTACCCCATGCTCTTTTGAATAGTCTGAAAGCATTACGACCAGCATAAGAAGCGGAAGCAGCACCTTATATACATAATAGCCCCCCGCAAAGAACAGCATATTGGTATATTCAAGCATACCGAAGTCATATGCCGTAAGAACAAGGCAGAGCGCGAACAGGATATATTTTCTGTCAAATCCCGCTACGGAAAGAAGACGCCAGATCACCCACGCCCATAAGAGGGTATTTAAGATACCCGCTATGGCATAGCCCAGAAAAATATTTTTTGTAAGCATATAGACAGGAAGCGCGATGAGCGAAGCCTCGTCCATCTCGCCCTGAGACATGTAGCTCCAGTTTTTCAAAAAAAGCGTATGCCTGTCGCCCATTTCCATGACATGCCTAAGGACCATGCAGAAATCATGGTCCAAAGCATCTCTTAAATGGTAAACGTTGTAAAATATGAGAAAAAAGATTTCAAGGAGAACCGCGCAGGCAAGCAGAAGCTCCGTCCGGTCCTCCTTTATTGATTTATTTTTCATAAATCAGATTATAATCAAAAATCAGCGCTTTTTCAACAAGTCCTTAATATTCCCCGATCTTAACCCTGTTTTTCTCTATGGCTTCCTGCACGAACAAAGGCGTGCTGTCCGGGAGGAAATAATAGCTCATCTGGAAATACGGATTCACTCCCCCACTCTCCTCGGTATTTTCATAAAAAGCCTCAACGCTTATGTTCTGATCGATTTCTTCGTGAAGCGCCCTGTCCATGTAGTAATATGAGTCATATACCACATTCCCCATTATCTCCTCCATATCTTCCTTTTCGGTAAATGAGGCTGTACTGCTCCATTCATCGCTGTAAGCGTTTATATCTATCTCTTTTATCCCTTCGGAAGAATAAATATCAAGAGGCTTCACGCCTGCTTCTTCCAGAATGGCTATCGTCTCAGTGAAGGACGGATAAATATACATATAATACTGGTCATCATAATACCTGAATTCCTTGTTAAAGGTCCTCGACGCCACATAGCCTGCCGGATATTCCTCCGAAAGAGCCGGCAAAGTCTGGGCATAAAGCTCCTTCCTGTAAGCGTCCATGAACCTGTCCCTGTCAATATCCTTAAGGACAGTCTCACCCTTCGGATCCCCGTAATACAGCTCTCCGATCACGCCGTTCTCCTCGGTGAGCACGGGGAAAACACACTCTTTATATTCTTTTTGCGCGTATATCTCCGAAAGCGCGGAAATAACGGCATCATCGTTATAATTCACCATATACTGCCTGTACACGTCACGCCCGTTTTTAAGATGATATTTAACATAGGTATAGTAATACCTCGGGACAAAGCCTGTTTCTTCATCGGGAAGGGCGATATCGGCCCCCCTGTCCCTTAAATATTCGATCTCTTCCTCTGTGGCAGAGTAATTGCCGCTGTTAAAGTTTTTAAGGAGCCTTGCGGCCCCGGCCCAGTTTATCCCCTGATCAACTATTTCATCAATGAGCCCCGGATCCTTAAGCTTCATATTATCAAGCCTGTAGTCGATCTGGTTTACATAATTCATAGTGCCGAAGCCGTTTGTTTCATAATAATCTATATATGAATGCATCCCGTCACTTGCAAAGGCCACCGATTCTACCTTATCCGGATCCGGCCTGTAGCTTTCATAGCCAAAGAAATCAAATATGAACACGGCGGCAAACAGGAATGAAACGGCAACGCTTACAGCCAGGGTCCACGCATGTTTAAAGCACGCCTTGAAATCGAACTCATAGATTATCTCGATAAACGCATGGCCTATAAGCGCTCCCATAATACCGCCAAACAGCATCCATGTCCATCTTCTGCCCGCAATCCCGTAAAAGATCATCGCGGAGTAAAGGATTACCGGGATCAGGAGCAAAACCTTGAGAAAAGGTTTTACAGCGGGAAACGCAATAGCCTTTCCTGATGATTCCGAGGGGCGGATCGCAATAAGCTTCCTTAATACAAGATACAGCACTATAGCAAGGGCCAGATATATTCCTGTATAAAGCATTGTTTTCGGGGGTATGCCTATGATCTTTTCATCTATATATTCACTCAGCATGGCCCGTATCGGTATAAGGGCCGCCGCAGGAAGCTGCGGAAGGAAAACATCGCCGTAGCCATACTCTGTTTTCTCATAATATGTGGTAAAAAAGGCAAGCCTGTATAAAAAGAACAGCCAGTAATACAGGGATACTATCCCGTTCAGTACCGCAGAGCCCATTATCGCTATCACCGTATTGCCGCAGAGCACGGAAGCCAGCACGCAGATGGTATAGATGCAGGAATAAAAAACAGATATGATCAGTATCGATAATATCCCATGAACAAAGGACTGTCCGGTCATAAGCCCCCTTGACAGGCCTATCAGTACAGTCAGGGCATGAAAAACGATGTAGGGTACAGCAAATATCAGGATCCCGTTAAGGTATGCGGCCGTAAACTGATCCGCCCTTTTTACAGGAAGCGAATCGTAGAAATCACTCTTCACCCTGTTATGCAGATACATCATCCCGTGTATGCCGTTTACCACTGCCAGCCCGCAGATTAAAAGCATTACGGGGATGTTCCCGTAGCTTAGCACCTCAAAATAGAAATCCCCGGCGATATCGGAAAGCTTTGTAGCTCCGTTTGAAAGCCTTTCAAACCATATATTCATGTAAAGCAGGCAAAATACAGGCAGGGCAAAAATACATCCAAGTATGGAAAGCGCAGCAGGCCACAGTCTCCTTTTTATGTCCTCACGCATCAGGGTAATTAAAGAAACACGATCAGAATAAGAGTTTTTTGATGTCATAACCCTCTACCCCCGTTTCACTGATAAATATTTCCTCAAGGGAAAGCGGCAGGACTTCCAGAAAGACCGGCTCGCTCTCCTTTAAGATATCAACTATCATATCCTTATCCCCCCTGACCGTTAAGGTGACGAGGGAACCCCTTGATTCCTCATTCAAAATCTTCAGCCTGTTCCTGTAAGAAGCCTCTTCCCCGCTCTTATTCGGGACAAACTGTATCTTATGGATATCGCTTTTCATATCGTCGATATCCTCCGAAAGCAGCATCCCCCCGTGATGCAGAAGCCCTACGGAATCACAGATGTCCTCAAGCTCCCTCAGGTTGTGCGATGCGATGACGGGAGTGAACCCCCTCTCTGCTATATCCGCCGCAAACAGGCTTTTTACAGCCTGCCGCATTACGGGATCGAGCCCGTCAAAGGTCTCGTCGCAATACATATACTTAGTCATTGCGGAAAGCCCGAGTATAATGGCGAGCTGTTTCTTCATGCCTTTTGAAAAAGTGTTGATCTTCCTGTACGGTTCGAGCTCGAAGCTGTTCATCAGCTTTTTAAAACGCCCCATGTCATATGCCGGATAGATCCCGGAATAAAAAACCGCCATCTCATCCGGAGTACCGTTTGAAAAGAAAAACATGTCATCGGGTATAAAGAAAAAGCTCTTCTTGATCCCCGGGTTTTCGTAGATCTCCTCACCGTCTATAGTGATCTTCCCCGCATCCTGCTTAAAAACCCCCGAAGCGATCCGTAAAAAAGTGCTTTTTCCGGCTCCGTTAGTTCCTATAAGGCCGAAGACCCTGCCCTCCTCTATTTTAATAGAAACATTGTCGACGGCTTTTATCTCGTCAAATTTCTTTGTAATGCCCACAGCCTCTATCATAAGCCGGCTCCTTCCTGCTGTAATAATATATGTTGTAAGTGATATCCGTTATCTCCTGCCCGGATGTCTTGTGTCAAAAGAATCGATCCTCGCGGCGATGTCCTCTTTAGTGATCCCCAGATCCCCTGCCCTGAAAAGGATCGCGTCAAGCTCCTCAAACAGCTCCTCCTTTTTCCTGGGAAGGACGGCCGAAGCATCCGACGCAAAGCTCCCCCTTCCCGAGACGGAATAAATAAGTCCTTTCTGCTCAAGAGCCGCATAGGCCTTCTGGACGGTATTCGGATTAATGGAAAGCTCCACCGCAAGCGCTCTCACCGAGGGGAGTGCCTCCTCAGGCTTTATCACGCCCTTAAGGATCAGCTCCTCAAGCTTATCGCTCACCTGCTCATAAAGCGGTCTTTTGTCTCTGAAGTCAATATTTATAAGCATATATCTGTCCAATCATCAATAAACTGAGCCCGGAGAACTCCTGCCCTGCCACTGTGCTTCAGGATTCCGGGCTGACGTTTAAGCTGTCGCCGGATGCCGACGCCCGGCCATAGCGAAAGAAAGCCCGATCCATCTTTGTATAACAAGATCAAAAAATAAGTGTACTAATCTGCTTAGTACACTTATATCACTTGTTACAATATTTGTCAACAGCATTTCTAAAAAAACAGACGGCAGTAATACTGAATACTGCCGCCCGTTATGATATGCGTGTGTTATAAATCCGGTGCTTACTGCCCCGCTGACTTAGCCGCCGCAAGCATAGACTGATAAGCCTGCAAAGCCCCGTCCTTTTCCGCTTCAGGACAGAATATCATGACAAAGACCATCTGACCCGCTGCTCTGTTATTTATAAGGCTCACTACCGAATAACCCGCCCCGTCATCAAGCGTACCCGAATAGACGATCTCATAACATGGCTTATCTGATACAAGGCCGAATACAGAGCCTTCCTTTTTATAGGAGCTCATCATCTGCCCCACCAGCTCTTCTATGCCGGGCTCGAACTGATCGGCGGAAACCTGGAAAACCCCGTCGTCTATCCTGCCATCGGCAGTACAGAACAACAATGCGCTGTTATCCTTCGGAGTGCTGTATATCGTATAGGTATCAGTGCTTTCCGCCTGAGTGTAACCTGCAGGGATCTGGAATACCATGCCTCCGTATTCCACGCTTACCGGCTGTGTGCCGGACTGCATACCGGCAGAATGCGCAACAATAACAATAATGCAGAGGATAAGATTTGTCAGGCTTATAAGAAAGGCTATGATCGGAAAGGCCTTAAGCCTGCCGTTTTTCGCAAGGCCGACTATCCCAAGGACGATAGCCATGACTGAAGCAATGATCGTAGGATATAGAATGATCTTTTCGATCCCGGCAAGGAAAAACAGGATGAGCCCTATCATCGAAATGAAAAATGCCAGGATCCCCCATAGTGCCGAACCGTGTTTATCTGCCTGTGCAGCCTGTACAGTTCCCTGACCGGCATACTGGACCGCGGCCGGACTAATACCGGAATTAACTGTCTGGTTCCCGGCCGGAGTTACCGCCTGGTTCACAAACTGATCTGGCTGAATATTAACTCCCTGATTTACATTCTGGCCTGCCTGCTGTATGCCCGCGCCTTGTACGACGTTCTGATTTACGAACTGATCCGCGCTCTGGTTTACAGTCTGCCCTGTGCCGGGGATCGTGCTCTGAACAGCGTTTGGATCCGCTCCCTGAACGGTACCTACATCCATACTCTGGCCGGTCTGCTGTCCGTCAGCTATCTCCACCGCCATGGTACCGCACTTCGGGCAAAACTGCCCCCCTTCCGGAATCATAGTTCCGCATTTAATACAATGAGCCATTTAAAGCCTCCCAAAATTCATGATAAAACGAAAATCGTGCTGAAAGCCGATAAAAACCCTGTGAACAATTATACATGAATTACTTTAATTGTCAAAGCATATTCATTTGTCATAATTCATCCGGATCTCCGGCAGTCAGGCGCCGGATATATCAGCAGGACAAATAAATATTAAAAATAATCAATTTCCTGTTGATTTTTGGAAAGGCAAATGGTATTATAACAAAGTCGTTTAGAGAAACGACATGCGGAGGTGTCGGAACTGGCAGACGAGCTAGACTAAGGATCTAGTGACTATCGCAGTCGTGTGGGTTCAAGTCCCATCCTCCGCACTTGAATACGAAGATGAGAACTCAGGATGTCCTAAAATATGGATTTATCAGGGCGGCTTCTCATTGGAATACGAAATAGAGCACGGCTGACGCCGTGCTCTATTTCGTATAAGTGTTTTCACCTTGGGTCGGACTATGTGCTAACATGTCCGGCCGACGGCGCGTTCATAGGGCGCCTTGCCCCAATAAATGCGGCAGCGATATTATTTAAAACACTCCAGCCATAGCGCAGGCCATCCTGAAGGGGATTGCCATTGATGTAGTCCTCGAAGGTACGAATAAACAACCCCTCTAAAAACCAGTCTATCCCGGATTCCCCGGCGATACCGGCTTCGTCATCACGGCCGTATCCCAGGTTGTTAAGCGCCCTTGCCCATCTGGCCGGGTTATCATTGTCATAGAGAAAGCTTCTCTTTATAAGGTATGTCTCGGAGCCGCCGTATCCGGGCTGCATCTCAAAGTATTCATTCACGGCGTCCCAGAACTCACACAGCCGGTCAAAGGCGTCGACGTATTCTTCGTACATAGGCTTATCCTCCTTAATAAAACTCGTGTTCAAGGGTCAGAAACCCCAATATTATAGCGACTGCAGTTAGAGTACATGTACTCCAACCATATTTGCCAGCTCCCCGCCGCCCTGAAGGGATTATCCATGGATCTCTCGACATACCATTCGGCAGGGATCTCGACACCTGAAAATGAAGCGTCCAATATCCTTATTACCTCCATGCCGTAGCCCCCTCTGTCCTCTGCGTATTCCCAATCGATATAGCATTCCAGACGCCTAATGAACTCGTATTCGCCGTCTATGCCGTACCCCAGGGCTTCTAATGCTTCTTCCCAGCCTGCCGGACAGTAAAGGAGGAGATCCCCCTTGAGGAGCCTAATATCCCCTTCCAGCGAACATCCAATGTTAAAGTATCTCTCAAGCCCCTTCAAAAAAAGCTCTTCCGAAGATGTATTGTTCATCATTGCTGTCGTCCTCCTTTTATGTACTTCATTATGCCGGCATCCCGCCCGGCTAACCATATAGGTGCAGGCCGGGACCGGTGCCATGCCAAACAATGCCGGCAGGCTCTTTCAAGCGGAAGCTTGACGGCCTTCCGGCCGGATTTAAATATAGTCCTTTTCCACCCCCCTGCTTTGCAGGGGGGTGGAAAAGGATATGGTCTTCATTTCCCGACATGGGGAAAGTAGTAGTATATTGCTTATTCCTGATAGTTCTGCTATAAATAGGGTTAAGGAGGTTACCCTAACATATGCATGTTATATTTATTACCGGCTTCCAGTTCCTTTAATAAAATTTTTTATGCTTATATTAAAGTTAGGTTAACCTGCCCTAACCCGCTGGGAAGGATGCTAGACCACGGGCAGGAGATACTCCTTCACGTTGTGCACGTTCTTGACCTTCACGCCGGCATAGTTCCTTGCCAGCTTCGTAAGCACCTTCCCGGCCTGTATGGCGGAGACGCCTCTGAGTTCCAAAGTATCAATGAGCTCGCTGACCTTGTACCAGCCCCAGCTCGACTGTTCCTTGCCGAAGTAGAGCCTGTCCAGGATCTCGATCTCGCCGGGAAGCGGCTTTTCGTATCTGCGGTTGCCGCGCTGGAGGTGATCGCGCTCATAGGGGGTGAGGCGGAATCCCTGAGGATCAGGGAGATACATCTGCTCGTATACCTGCCTCCACATCTGAGTGATCCAATCTGCATCAAGCGCCTTAAGCCGATCCAGGTCGATGCTGCTTACCGGGACTACCCAGAACCTTCTTGAGCCGCTCTCGTCGTTGAGGAAGCCCTCGGGGTTCACTGTCGCGCAGAAGCTGGTGCGTCTGGGCCTGCTGATCGCAGCTCTGGCGTAGGGGAGCCTGTAGGTGTCCCTACGGCTTGTAATGAACGCTTTCAGCGACGACTGTTCCCTTTTCAGCGTCGAGTCCAGCTCGCCGAGTTCTGCGATCCACTTCCCGGTGCATTGGATCACCGAGTCCTTCCTGTCCATGTCGATGCATACCCCTTCAGCAAAAAAGTCAGGGGTAAGAGCGATCTTAGAGAAGAAGTATGTCTTTCCTTCCCCTTGCGCCCCTTGCAGCACCAGCACTCCATCTGCGCCGTAGGGATTGTCCTCGTCATTAAGCGGCATCGCAACCGTCTGGTGGAGCCACTTGCGGAGGTACAGGCACGACCACGTGTCATTGCTGATGCCCAGGATCTGCTCCAGCTCGCTGATGCGGTCCTGTCCGTCGTAATATGTTCCGTCGAGTAGGTCCTTTACCGGGTTGTACCGGTTCTCGTCCGCTATCGTGGTCAGCGCATCGTTGATGAACTGAGAAGATACGGTTACGCCTGTGGCTTTGAACTCGTCGATCAGGAGGGCCGGGAGGATATTGGGAGCATTTTCCCTGCTGTACTGCTGCGGCATTCCGGTGATCTCAATGTTCCCCGACACCTCGTTAAACCGGATCCGTATCCCCTTGCGGCTCAGGACGTTCCTCGCGTCATTAATCGTCGCGAGTCGTCTCTTTCCTTTCCGCGGCGCTGTTGCTTGGGCGCCCGCACTGCTCGAAATAGTTCCCGAATTATTTTTCATAATAATTCTCCTTTCGCTTTTTGTAACAATATTCAGTTGTCAAGTTGCTCCGACAGTCTTCCGGGTCTATATCCGGCTGTTATTTCCTCCTTTCCGTGCTGTCTTGCATTTGGATTACATTGTTCCGACATGGATATACTAACACTTTTTGATATATTTTTCAACGATCATATACACCAATGTAAATTACACAAATGCTTGACAGATACGCGTTTATTATGTATATTATTATCACAGAATAGGTTGTAATTTACACGTACGGAAAGGAAAGGCAGTAAAATGAAGGGCTATTACAATATCAGGGAATTAACAATAAGCATAATGGACGAATACCAATTGAAAATTGACGAGAAAACTAAAGACAAAAGAGATTACACGAAGGATCCCTACTACCGTAACTACTATCAAAGGGTTTATCGCGCCCTAAAAGACCTTGGCCTCCTGGATAAAGGCGTCAAAGCGATGGATCCCCAAACAAAGCGACAATGCCGTTATTATTCGGAAGCACAGAAGCAGGCAATTCTTGCAGACGAGGCGCTGTACAACTACGTCCGCAACACTTCAAGTTCTGAAAAAATAAAAAACAGCCTGAGATTCAAGGATATAGAAAGGATAAGAAATGTTCGGCGCAATGCCTTATTAAGGAGTGCCGCTTCTGAAAACGCGCGCGACGAGGATGCGATTGATTTCGATGACGAAGCTTTTCAGGCATATAAGAATAATATGATGCTTAAAGCTTTGTTTGAATATTTCTTCACGCCGATTGACGAAGAGCTATTAAAGCATGACTACTATAATGATACGATATTAAAGAACGAATGGATGTTGGAGAGAATGGACATCGAAGCCGAAGACAGACTGAAACATCCTGAAGGATCATATTACGAAAGGAGAGGAAGGAGGTCTGAGGCATAAGAGCTGTCGCTTAATAATCATGATGTCGGAAAATGGAGTGGCTAAATAGCCGCTCCTTTTCCAGTAAATTTCGGCAACCATAGCAGCAATACATCATGTCTGCCTGTAATGTATGCTGTCTAAAATAGCGTCTATCATATACCTCCAGCCGCCTGTCATCGGATTGTCATCGAACATGCTATTCCTAAAGAAAATATGATATTTTTCCAAATTGTCAAAAACGTATGCGCATCTCAATAGGAAATACACCTCGGGGTCAATCCTGTTGCCAGATTTAACGTACATATATAGATGGGCTATCAATTCATGGTATGTCCTAAATGAGGACACCATCTGCTGGATCTTCATTAAATATGCAATCTTTTCGGAATCGTCTTCGTTAATCGGAACGAACCACATCCTCCTCTCTGTCGCCCGGATCATCTCCTTCGTCGTAAGACCCGTGCCGGTTTTCAGAGTCCGTCCGCCCCCGTCTGCCTGTCCCGTGGCAGGCTTTTCTTGCATTGCCTTTTCCTGCCCATCCTTTGGGGTCTCGGACTCTGTCGGCGAGTTCTCAGCCGGACTGGCGTCCTTTACCTTGTCTTCTTTGGCATTGATCTGACCGCTGTTGCCAGCAAGCTCAGTTTGGCCAGGGTCGTTGTTTTCAGACGGCGAGACATCAATGCCACTATCAGCCTGCGGATCCCCGTCCGGCTCCACTGGCTCATGAGCCTGTGCGCCGTTCATGCCTGCAATGGTCGTGAAAGCTTTTAAAACGTTGTTAAGCGTCTCAAATGCAATCGAAGCATCCACAGGCTTGTCTTTCTCCTCATTGCCACGGGAAAGAGCATTGCTCACCTCGGCAAGAAGCGTGTCTGTGTATGTGGCAGCGTTCTCTGTTATGGAAATTCCTTTTTCAGCGTCGATGCTGGTTAAATCCGTAATATTCATTGCGATACCTCCTTTATATTGATTTCTCAAAATCCTTTTTCTTGTTTAGTTCAAACTCAGCAATGGCCTGGTCAATTCGCTTGCTATCCACCTTCGGCTTTTCCTGAGCAGTGGATAGCCTTTTTATTATGTCATCTATGTTATTTATGAGTTTTCCTACAGCCTCCATATCCTTCCGGAATGCTTCCGATGACGGCCTTGCCTGTCGCACAGCTCTGTTTGATGTTGTTCCAGAAGTAGTCTTGATTTTGCCGGGAAGATTCTCAGGTTTTGCTACAGGCTTTTTCTGTGGGCGCTCAGGCTCTATCACCGGCTTGTCCGGTGTGATTCCTGTGTCTTTGGCATTCGACCTTTCTTTCTCATACTCCTCGTGAAGTTTATCCAGAAGCTCAAAATCGGTGTTAATAAGTTGCCCTTTATCGTCGAATTCAAAGCAACTTTTTCCCTGTTTCTCCAGCCAGTCTGTGAAAGCCTCTGCCTCCTGTTGGATTTCCTGCTGTCTCTGTTTTTCACGTCCGCCCCACATGAGCCTGAGCGCTTCAGGCCCGTAGCTGTATCCAAGCTTGTATGATCGAGCTTTTGTATTCTTCGCTCCCACAGGACATCCAAAGAAATCGTATACATAATGCTCCCCATATTTCGTACTGGTTTTCTTCTTGATCTCGACCCCCGATGCCTTAAGAAGTTCTAAAAACTCCTTTTCATCTCTTGACTTAAGAGCCGCCTCGTGTATCCGGAATTTCATATCTTCCTTATAAGAATAGGCCTTCTCCGCTATCAGGACTTTCCTCAGCTCGTCGCCCTCCAGATCCGGATTCTGCTCCTTGATTTTTTCGGCCTTTTCGGCCTTTACGCGCTCAGTCCGTGTCTGTTTTGACTCCGCCCTCCCGCCCCTGTCAAGCTTGATATATTTGCTGGCCACGGTGTCGATCCATTTTCTTACATATTTATAAAAC
>JAIKXO010000293.1 GCA_024684065.1 Lachnospiraceae bacterium | reverse complement strand
GATCTTTATAAGGCGTAAAAGAGAGCCCCGTCCTCTTATCAGATCATCGCGTTAGTTGATGCTAACCGCCAACAATTATAACAACTGTAGCGTCATGGATCAAGGCAAACGGCTATATTGACAAATCCCCGATCATGGAATAATATAAATATGTTTATATAAACGTATTTATATTATTCATGAAAGGATGAAAACCATGATTCTTATAGTAAATACAACCGTGGATACGGCTATAACCGAAGAACTGAAACACTGTTTTCGGGAAAATTCCACAGATGCAGAGATCGTTGAAGCCGCGCCATTAAAAATAAGCCACTGTATCGGATGCAATTATTGCTGGCTGAAGACACCCGGAGAATGTGTGATCAAGGATGACTACGAAATGATTTTGAAAAAGATCATACATGCGGATCAGCTTTGGGTTATATCGGATACCGCCCTCGGCTTTCTTGATCACAAAGGGAAGAATATATTTGACCGTATCCTTCCCATTGCGACGATGTATCTTAAGTTTGCAGGGGATCAGATGAGACATGTGCCCCGCTATGATCAAAGAACCGATATCGGAATAATATACTCGGGAGATGTAAAAAAGGATTATCTGGAAAGATGGACAGAAAGAGCAGCTCTGAATTTTGAAAGCAGGTCACTGGGAGTTTTCAGCAGAGATGAAGTAAAGGAGGCGGTATCATGCATGTGTTGATAATAAATGGAAGTCCGCGTGTAAAGGAATACAGCAATACGGATAAGATATTAGAGAAGTTTACAAAGGGAATGTGTGAAAACGGCGCGACTTTTGAACAGTATGAAGTATCTGATGTCAAACAGTGGGAAAAAATGAGGGAGGCGTATTATAATAACAAAAGAATCATTATTGCCCTTCCGCTTTATGTCGAATGCATACCGGGACTTCTCCTTGAATTTTTGGAAACACTTCGGCCAAAGAACGATGGCACCCAAATAGCCTTTATTTTACAAAGCGGGTTTGCGGAAGGTATCCAGCTTCGCTGTGGAGAGGCTTATCTTGAGATCCTTGCGGAAAAGCTTGGCTGTGAATATCTGGGCACACTTGTTAAGGGAGATAATTTCTCCATCAGGTTTTTCGAAGGAAAACAAAGAAATAAGGTCACGGATCCTTACATTAAAATGGGACGCGAGTATTCAAAAAACGGGGATTTCAGGTCTGAAGCATGTAAGAAATTCACGGGTCCGGAGCTTTTTCCTGCACATATCCGATTCATAGTCGGATTATTGCAAAAGACTCTTGCCAAAAAGATGTTTAAAAAGATATCAAAAGCCTGGGGATGCACCAAAGCGATAGATTACAGACCCTATTCATAGAATGCAAAGGAATCAAAAATGGGACGAAAAACACAGATCACACGGGAAATGATATTAAACGCGGCATATGAACTGCTGGATGAAAAAGGGATCGCTTCTGTAGCCATAAAGCTTATCGCTGAAAGGCTCGGGTGTTCAACGCAACCGGTGTCCTGGCAGTTTGGGAGCATGACTGAATTGAAAAAAGAACTGCATTCTTATGCAGCGGACAGAGTGTTTGGCGGATTGGAGGAAGAAACGCAGGGGAAGGAACCTATAGAGGCATTTTTTCTTTCAGGTTTAAGATATTTATCCATTGCCTGTGATCACCCCAATGTATTTCGCTTTCTCAATGTAGATGATCCTATGGATACCATTGGAGAAAGGATCTATGGTGATGCCAGTGTTTTTTCATTTCAGTTTGATGAAGAAGCTGTAAAGATATTTGCATCGAAATATGACATCCCAGGATCACAGATTTCAGAAATGGTGAGGGATACAGTCATATATACACATGGCCTGGCCCTTTTGATGATTTTTGACGGTCAGAAGCTTCCGAAAAAGGAAGCCTGCAGAATGATGTATAATCTGGGAGTAAAACTGGGCAAAGAAATCGGAATAACTTCTCAAGGTGATTTTGAAACTATATATAATGATCTAAGGATCTTACAGTAATATAGCAGACCTGAAAGATAAGTTCCGCGACCGGGAGAGAAACAATGATTTCGACCGCGATAAGCTTTTTGATACGATCTCGAAGAGCGGCATATTTATTCTGGTCAGCACAAGACAGCTTCCCACTACCGAGATCCTTCCGACTTATTATTCGAGACAGCAGGTGGAACAGCTTTTCGATATAGAGAAGAACTACAGCAATCTGGTCCCTTTAAGGGGGCAGACAGAGGAAACACTGCGGGGGCATCTGCTCCTGGTGTTCATAGTATCGGCCCTGATAAAGATGCTACAGGAAGATCTCAGGGATACAGAGGACACTCCGATGAACCTGTTCCTCAATCTGAGGAATCAGAAGTGCAAGGTGTATAACACTACTATCATAACGGCAGAGCCGGTGAAGAAGGTGAATGACATCTATAAAAAGTTCTACATCACCTGTCCTCCGAAATTCAGACTCAATGGGAACCGGATCGAAGGTGATACTCGCTTTGTCAGGCAGAATAAAAGGAAGAGGCCCTATAATCGGCGCAAGAACGCAAAATAAGCGAATAAGCGAATTAGCAAATTTTCAATGTTCAAATATTTGTAGACAGAAAATACTGTCGGGAGCTAAGGATAATGCATTTGAGATCAGTAAGAAAAAAAGACCTGATAAGGTTGAAAAATCTTTATGAAGAGGCCTTTCCAGCGGATGAAAGAGCGCCGTTTTGGATGTTGAAAAGAAGAGCATTTCAATATAGAGCAGATTTTTGGAATCTATATGATAACGATAAATGGACAGGATTGGCTTATGTTGTAACTCACGCAGATCTGGCCTATATCTTTTATTTTGCCATAGATAAGGAACTAAGAGGGAGAAGCTATGGCACAGCCGCAATTAAAGCGATTTTGGAACAGTATCCGGGAAGACGGGTTTTTTTGGCATTGGAAGATTGGGAAGAAAAATGTGAAAATAAAGAGCAGCGAATTAAACGTCACAATTTTTATTTAAGATGCGGCTTAAAAGATCTTCCATACAGATTACAGGAAGCCGGGGTAATCTATAGAATAATGGGGGTTGGCGGAGCCGTTCGGGCTGAAGAGTATAAGGCAATGATAGACAATTATATTGGATGGCCGTTTAAATACTTGGTGCCGATGCATATGGTCATGGATTCATAATAATAAGAAACTGAGATGATCGATTATCTGATCTATATGATTTAAAAGGGGGGATTTTACTGTATAATATACAAGTATATAGAAGATCATTTTAGCCACCCGGGGAATTTCCTGCTTTAAAGCGCGGGGGATGTTAACGGGACATATGAATGCCGGAACAATAAAAAATAATTCCATTACAATATCTGCAGAAACAAACCGATGTGGTGACGGTATGGGTGGGGGTATATGTAATTCTGAAACCTTTGAAAAGAAGGACGGCACAGTAGAAGGCAATTCAATTTCAACAAGTAATAGAGGAGCAAGTGAAGGCGGGGGTATATTTATCTGATAAAGGCAATTGTGAAATAGAGGGAGGCAGAGTAAAAGGCAACTATTGAAGGACAGAAAATACACCTGCACGATCCACATTGTAGAGCCTACGATCAAGAAGGCAACAGCCAGAATCAGGGTAAAGAAGACCTTGATCCTAGGACTTAAGAACACTGCCTGTAAAGCGGGCCGGATCAAATGGCATTCATCGGATGAGAGAATCGCGACGGTAGATTCCAAAGGAAGGTCAGAGGAATAAGAGAGGGAACGGTGACCATATATACCGATACCGGAGGGATAAGAAATGAATGAGTTGTGACTGTCCGGTAAGGAGGGCCGCAGGTGGCCCCAAGGTGTTTATCTTAGTTTTATCAAGCAGCACATATTGCAATTTGGATGGTAACCTGTTAAGGTAAAAATAATATTAATTTTCATGATGCAAAGCAGGATTTGATCGTGCTATAAATATGTAAGAACAATGATCAAATAAGTAAGGAGAGAATTATATTATGTCAGATAGAAAAAAGCAGCAAGCTTCGAGGAGGTTTTAAAAGCAGCAGAAAGTCTTAAAGATTCAGATAAAGTGGAAAAAAGGATCTTGCACCGCTTAGTGATGAGCCCGGTGAAGTAAGCGGCGGATTCTGACAGCAGGATAACTATTCTAAGATTTTCATATAAAAAATGATTGTATATGGGATATTTTAAGGAGGGATAAAATGAAACAGATACTTGCGGGAATATTGGCTATTGGAATAGGTTTAATGACAGGATGTGGAATTAATGACGGCGCTTCGATCAATATCCGGCTCACAACAGGGGCTGAGACTGCCGAATCAACCGAAAACGAGGATTCATCACCTGTCCCTATTACGGATCAATCGGAGGTCAAGGCAATTAATCATGACTACTTTGTCGCAAATACGCAGACGATTTTTGACAGACACGAGTCGGTGGAATTTGTGTTTTTGGAAAAGGATAATTCTATAAGCTGTTTCATGTGGGAGACTAAGGAAGCTGTCTATACTGAGTGGATGGGTACAGATGAGAATGACGCAGAGTACAGATTCGCTGACAACAGATACTATTACAGAACCCACTATGTGCAAGATAATACCTGTGATCTGAATTTTGGGATTTCTGCCGGGCCGGATCCATTGCAGTTATTATATGTGGTGGTAGATTCTAACGGTGGGATGGGCAATAATGAACATGAAAGTATTACAGCCTATCGTGAGGGTGATTCCATCCGTGTAGTAAGTGAATATGATGAGGAATGGAGTCGTAATTTTGCGAAGGAGAACGATGCTGACTATGACGGCGGCCGGTATGTTTTTGAATTTGTTATTGATGCAGATGATTACGATGTCACGGAAGCCGTAGAAAAAATGGTGTCTGATGGGAAGGAAGAAGTTCTTTCATCAGTAAAGGTAAATTATGACACACCGGAACCTTCGGCTGCGACTAGTTTACGCGCTGTATTTGAGCGTAGCAGTGAAAATATGATGGAGGTCAAAGCCGTGTTTGATCCGGGCACTGAGAATGAGCTGAGTTATAGCTATACGATTCCCGAAAATTTGGATTTGCGGTTCAGGGCGGGCGATAAGCCGGTTGTTTTTTTCGATGATCCGGATTGTACAACAGTCAGCCACTGGGATCGTAAAAGTGATAAGACATTTTATGTCTTTACTGATCCCGATGAGGAATTACAGGAAAAACATGCTGAGCTTGTATCAAACCTTTAGATTGAGTATTTCTCAAGGAACTGATCCAGGGGAATCGGCTTTGAATAAAGGTAGCCTTGAAGGAAATCACAGCCGATATCACGTAGGGTATCAGCCATTTCTTCGGTTTCGATTCCTTCGGCTGTTATATTGAAGTTCATCTGTTTGAAGGCCTGGACAAGAGAGGGAAGAATGCCGTCAGGGGCCTTGCAGTGAGCCCGGACGATGGACATATCCAGCTTTACATTGATAAAAGGGCAGCGTTTGATACGGGAAACATTGGAATACCCGCTTCCATAGTCGTCCAGTACAAAACGGAAGCCTTCCTTACTCATAGTTTGCATCTGGGTTTCAAGAAGTTCATAGTCCACCATGGATTCTTCGGTTATTTCAAGATGAACGGATTCGGGAGACAGACTGTATTTGCTTAAAATAGCTAAAAAGTTATCTTTTAAGTTCCGTCTCATACACTGTATAGGAGAAACATTTACGTTAACCCATGAAAGCCCCATGGTCTCAAGTTTGTGTTTGTTTAGAAAACTGCAGGTTTTTTCATATACCTGTTTTCCAACGTCATTAATCTGTCCGTTTCTCTCTGCGATGGGAATGAACTCTCCCGGCGGGATCAATACACCCTTTTCATCACGGATACGTGCAAGAGCTTCGGCGCCAACGATCTTTCGGGTAGTTGCATCTACAAGAGGCTGGAAAAATACCTCTACCTGCTCCTGCTCAATCGCCTTATCAAGTGCCAGCTTTACCATTCTCTGACGTGCCAGACTGGCCAGCTCATCAGAGCCGATCTGAAAATCAGCGTCCTGAATAGATTCTGTGCTCTTTAATGATGTAGCCAGGGCATTCAGGACATTGTCGAGAGCGTTGTTTTCAGGAGAGGCTGTCAGACGCACAAAACCAACCTCCAAATAAAATTCCATATCTTCGGTGATCCAGGGGTGGCTAAAACGTTCAAGAATCTCATCACGTATTCTATCCGCAGGCATCTCTTTGTCACTGTGAATAAGGAATCTTCCGCTCCGGACATAGAATATGGTCTGCTGGGGAAAGCTTTTTTTAAGAAAAGAGGCGATCTGGCTGGTGCAGCTATCCATAACACGTCGTGAATATACCTCTCTTAGCTCATTGAAATTACGTATCATAAAACCAAGTATATGGTACCGGCTTCTGCCTTCCCGCTCCCGGAGCATTTGCTCGAGGGCCGGAATATTAAAGGCCCCGTACTCGTTAATGTAGAGATTATGATCTTCAAAAGACTGAAAGATTATTATGATGGCTAACAGATAGAAAAGAAACATTATGATATGATTCGGAATCAGGGATCTGGTGATTATACCTGTCAGAAGGATTAAATTTAATAATAATAATGCGGCTCTTTTTCTGCGCCGTAGGTTCTTTTTTCTTAGAAAGATCAGGACTATTGACAGAAGGATATAAAAGGAGGCGCAGATATAGAGAATATTATAGAACGGTCCGATTTGATATCCCTCGGAATCTATATAAAAGACCGCGCCTGTGAAAATACTTGAAAGAGTTATGAGGATGCTGATCAGAAAAACAGGAATATAGAGCAGATTGCATTTAAAAGAATTATAAGCATTGGAATTGAGTTCATTTATAGTGAACAGAAAAAAGGAAAAGAACTGACAAAAAAATATAATAAAAAAGACCATATTTAGCAGATACAGCAGCCATACGGGGACAAGATAATAGACTTCATCTGCCTTACTAGCGAGAACATCAATAAAAATATGAAGTATAGTGATATTTAAAAGTATCAGAAAGAGCCGGTTTCTATGAACAGGCAATCGGGGACGCGAAAAAAAATACCCGTAAAATATCATTAATATAAGAAGACTGGGAAGAACATAGTCATAGTTCCACATATTTATCACCTTACGATATTGAAATCAGATAATCACGGGGCTTTGATAGATCTGAAGAAACATAATGCATACGTTGAAGTGATTATACCATATAATGGTTAATAGTTTAAGCCTGTGTGATTTTTTCTGGTATCCGCCTTTTTCGACTGACTGACATCAGGCGTGATCAGAAGATGAGCGGAAGATCTACATCGAGGCTCCTTTAGCTGATCAGAGCAGTTCAAGCGATATATAATACGATAGCTAATTGTTAGTGTTTATGTATGGGATCATATTGCTTGTTTCGGGATCATGAAATATACTGTATAAAACGGTTGTTGTTTCCTACAGTAAAAAAGGAACTGATCCGGCCTGTAAAAAGAAGGTATCAGCATGATGACCAATTGATCCGTAAGCATATTGTTCCGGAAGGAGGAGTTTATTCTATGAAGGAAATTAAAATAATAAATACCCCGTCAGTATTTTCCATCCTTACCATTTTGCTTGTTCTGTTTTTTGCTCTGGATTCTCCGGTATGGGCGGGGGAAACAAAGAACAGTAACTCCGAATTTAAGATAGTGGCCGATCATATTGAAGTCTCCGCTTATCTGAAATACTGGTCCAACGCTTTTATAGAAAGGGATTGCGCAAAGCTGTCAAAGATGATGGATAAGGATGCCAAAGCCAGCATAAAAAGCGATGATTACGGCTGGGACCCTAAAACCGGTGTGTTCGGATGGTCCTCTCCCTGGCCTGTTAGCTGCAGATTATCAGAATACGGAAACGGAAAGGCTGTGATACTTTACTATGCGAAGATCTCCGATCCTCATATCTCTGTATGGAGAGAAGAGCTTGAATATTCCACACAGTTCTCCGAAATGGGAGAGGTCAGCATACAGATCGAAAAGGAGACTCTTCAGCTGTTCGAGGAGATCTCGGATTACAGCTCATTCGAGCGTGCCTATCCCGACGGACTGATCGAGGGGACGGGAATAGACTATATCGGGAATAACGATCTCAGAGCCGGATTATATGACGCAGCGCAGGCACATAAAAGCGATAAGAAAAATGAATTTCCCTATTATAACTCCCTCTATTCTCCGGAAACCGCAGTACTTAGTCTGCTAAATCTTTCCACCGATCCAAAAACTGTTACGGTAAACTGCGTAACCGATAAAGCAACGAAATCTGTCTACGCAAAGGTAAGATTTTTAAAGGATAAAAAGGAAGTGGCGGTCCGTATGGAGCCTCTATACGGAAAGGACGGAGTCTGGGCCCCCCGGAACATTTCGGATATGAGTAAAAATGACCCGGCCGACAGTAAGCCTGACAGTGAGGCCTATTCTGTTGTATTTGACAGCTATAAGGAGGCTGTAAACAAAAAATGGGATCTGAAAAAGATGTGGTCAAACGGTGTCTGCACACTGGTTGACAAAACTGACAGTTCCTGCTTGCGGTATAGCTTTACGGATCTTAACCATGATGGAATAAATGAGCTTTTGATCTTAGATAACGGGACAAATGCGTCGGAAAATACCTACCTATACGCTTTGTATACCCGCAAGGGATCAAGGATCATCCCTGTTTCCGTTAACTCACACCCGGGCTTTAGCGCCGGAGCTTATCTGGCGGTCAACGGTCTGATCGATCAATACAGCGTCGGAACGGGATATATGCAAAATGCCTACTGTTACATCGATCCCTTTAATGATTTTATGCTTACTCCCCTTCAGATGATCACGATGGATTGTTCAAGTTCCGAAGCCGATTTCGACAACTGCTGGTATATCAGTTCGAAAAAAAATACCATCTTCAGAGGTCCTCTTTGGGATAAAATGCCGGATGATTTTACATCCATCCCGGAAGAGGAAGCCGAAAGCATTATAGAAGCTTACCGGTTTAAAGGAGATATAGAAACGACCCCTTTATCGAGAATCCTTTAGCGGATCAGTTCGGCGGTCCTCTCTGGGATAAAATGCCGGATGATTTTACATCCATCCCAGAGGAGGAAGCCGAAGACATCATAGAAGCTTACCGTTTTAAAGGAGATATAGAAACAACCCCTTTTTTGAAAAGTAAGCAAACAATTCACATCATCAATTTATTTTTTTGTCAACGCCCTAAGAGTCAATGAAAATTACCATACGTTGATCCTGTCCTCGGGAGCCAGATACATACCGTCCCCCGGTTTAATATCGTAAGTCTCCAGGAATTCATCAAACTGCTGTAAAGTTACATTAACGCGGAGATATTGAGATGGATGAGGGTTACTCACAGCAAAAGATTGCGAAGCTTCGAGAGTGTCCACCCGAAACCATATTCTTGCGTTAGCTCTGAAAAATTTATCATAATCAAAATCTTCTATACTCTCTGCCATTTTTAACATGCATTTAACACCTGCCATATCTGCGATAGCTTCTCCCTTTACAAGCTGACCGCTGATAGGAGTCCCGTCATCATAAGCTATTATATTATCGTAAAACTTCACAAGCTTGTCCGCTCTCTCCATAAAAGCAGCGTAATCTTCATCCGTCCACCAGTTGACTACATTTCCCGATTCATCATATTGCGCTCCGGTAGTATCAAAGGCATGACTTATCTCGTGCCCGATAAAGGAACCCAGAGTTCCCAGTTTTTCTTCAATACTCATATCGCTGGAATAGGTCTCGTCAGAGAAAAATCCGGGAATTATGTTGATCGAATTATCAGCGGGGGTATAGAAAGCATTATTGGTAAGTATGTTTATAAGCCAGATATCGGGATCGACCTTACCGTTCAAATAGTAGGTAGATCCCAGTATGAGCGTTCCCTCTTGATACGATACAAGTCCATCTAAAAGAGTACCCCCTTCTTCCTTTGGGGTGATGCTAAACATGGAATTATCCAGCCATTTATCAGGGTATACTGCGTGGATAACCATATTCTCCAGCTTTTTGATCGCCTTTTCCTTAGTCTGATCGGAAAGCCATTCCGTTTCTGAAAGCATATCTTTGTAGATAGCTATACAATCCTCACAAAGCGTAGTGATTTCCTGTCTCATATCCTCATTAAGATATTTTTTAAGATAGATTTTTTCAAAAGAAACAGGAAAGAATGTCATTGCCAGAGAATAAGCTTCTTCCTCGTCAGTTTTGCTCTGCGCTATTCCATCACGCTTACGTTCTAATTCCTGGGCCTTATCAAAGGCATCCCTGTCTAACACGTCTATGATTCGGTCTAATAATCCTTTCAAAAGATATGCTTTAAATTCATCCAAATGCTCTTCATTATATAATAGATTTATTTTGTGAAGCGCTTCCGGCTCGTTAACATTGATAAGTTCTGATTCTGCATATCTGTAACGCTCCATATATTCCGCCAAAGGGAAATCAGGAGACATATTTTTTATATCATCCATTGTAACCGGATTTATGGACTCCTTTAAAGCATCAGGACTGGACTGTTCAAGGACAGATTTTTCGGATTCGGCGAGCTGTTCTTCCAGAGAGTATGCATTCTTGAGATACTTTTCAGCTTCCGCTCTCTCGATACCAAATCGCTCTGTCATATAAAGAAAGACAGCATCCGAGTACTCCTTCTTTTGTTTTCCGTGTGCGGTTTCTTTACGGTACTCTGCCGAATCATTATACGTAAGAAGCGGAGAGGGTTTTACCAGAACGTTATAACGTGAAGAATCATTTTGATCAACTCCGTAAACTATAGGTACCGGGAATAGTCCGAAAAATAAGTTTTCTTTGGAAAGCATATACTCTGTAAGTTCAGGAAGAGATTCGATCGAAATAATATGCTCCACCTGTGATCTGAAAGGTTCAACCCCGGCTTCATTTCTCTGATCCCAATCGAGATACAGATCATATAATCCCTGGATCAGAGATGCATTAAATGCTATCTCGGGATCCTCCGAATTAAGGAGTTCTTTATCGGTAAGCATTTCCATGCATCTTTCCTTAGTAATATCCGATGCTTTATTAAAATACGATTCAGAGCTGTAGCCCGGGCGAAACTTTGCATCTCTTAGCTGATCATGATTTATATTAAGATAGAAATCATCCTTTAAGTCCGCATTTATGTCGTCTGTAACCATCCCATAGATATTTGAATTGATCCAGGGAGTCATGACGGTGGGATCCATGGGAAGCTTTTGGCTATCATTCTGTTCGGATATATTTTTACGGAAACTCTGTAAATATTGATCAAAGGCTTTGGTCTGATCAACTGTATCTGAAATCAGTGAATTAATATCCGTCGTATTGCATCCGGTAAGTGATAAAAGTAACAATGTCATAGAAATTACTAAACACAGACTTTTTTTGATCACATTTTTCATAAAAGTAATGATCCTCCTTAATATTCAATTTACAGATTTTTCAAACCTGTCAAGAGTGGCTCTAAGCTTCAGTAGAACTTTCTATAATATTCTACCATCATACATTTTGAACTTCAAGGCTGTCCCTTTTATAATAGGAACATTCCTTTCTGCTGCAGGGACTCATTTTTTTTTATCCCTTTTCGCCTTTGTGTTTTATATTCCATATATTGCGGTTTATATAGGATAAAAATGTCACCGGGAACATAATTGCCAACGTCATTTAGTTAAGATATATCTCACAGGAGACGACGCCGATCTGATTCAGAATTATTATGAGCTTTACCTGGACTGGGAGGGCAGGAACGCGGCGGGCATGACGCCCATCGAGCCGTTCTTCGCGTCGCTCCAGAGCGTTACAACCCTCGATGAGATGACGGAGTTCCTGCTTTCCGAGGACAATTTCAAATACGGAACCCTCCTGCTTCAGGTACGCCTCTCCACCTACTCTGAGGACTCCAGCCGGTATGAGGTGAAGATTGCCAAGCCGGATCTTATGCTCGGCGATGCTGCGGAATACCAGGAGCTCACCCCCAACGGAGAGCGGACCAAGGACTACCAGGATGGCGCGGCCTCCTATATGCTTAAGAGACTTGGCATGAGCGAGGAGGAGATCGCGGACACGATTGAGAAGGCCTACGCTTTTGACGAGAAGCTTTCCCATTTTCAGAAGACCTTGCTGGAGCAGTACGACCCCTCCTACCGGAAGGAGTCCATCAACATGGTCACCATGGAGGAAATAAAAGAGATGTCACCGGATTTTCCTCTGCCGGAATACATGGAGAAATATGGCTGGTCTGCATCGGAACTGATTGATGTGGAGTGGCCTGAGGCCGTTACCGGATTGAACAGTCTCTACACGGAGGAGAATCTCGAGGAGCTGAAGGCGAATCTGCTGGTGAGTAAAGTGAGCGACTACATCACTTTGCTGGACGAGGAGGCTTTCCGGGAGTATGAGAGCCTTTCCAATGCACTCGACGGCATCACGGAAAGTGAACCGGATGAGGAACTGGCCTACAATGAGACGAAAGCGCTTTTCCCTGACAGCTTTGCGAGGCTGTACAAGGACAGGTATCTAAGCGAGAAGATGAAGAATGATATTACGCAGATCTGCCAGTCCTGCATTGACACCTACAGCGAAATGCTGGATGAGGAGGACTGGCTCTCCGAGGAGACCAGGAGCTATGCGAAGGAGAAGCTCGCAAAAATGAAAATCCACGCCGTGTACCCCGACAAATGGGAGGATTATTCCATCTTCCATGTGACGCCTGCAAGCGAGGGAGGTACCTATTTCAAAGCGTTCATGGATTACGCTCTGGCCGTTAAGGAACGCAGTCTCGGAAGGATCAATGGCAGCGTCGACAGCGAGATCTGGGGAGTCGATATCCTACAACCCAATGCCTTTTACAAATTTACGGACAACTCTATCAACATCGTTCCCGGTTTATTCAGCGATGCCACTTACTCGGAGGATATGAGCATTGAGCATGTGTACGGCGCGATCGGCTGTATGATCGGCCATGAGATCAGCCACGGCTTTGACACGAACGGCGCTATGTACGACGCTGAAGGCAATATGAGAGACTGGTGGGCCGACGAGGATTATGCCACCTTCCAGGAGAGAGCGGCGAAGCTCATTGATTACTACGACCAGGTGGTGGCCTTTGACGACGGGACTCCCTACCAGGGTCAGATCGTGCAGACCGAGGCCATCGCGGACATGGCCGGCATGAAGTGCATCCTGAAGATGGCGGAGAAGATTGAGGATTTCGATTATGATGAGTTCTTCAAAGCCAATGCGCATCTGTGGGCCAGAGTCAACACCCTGGAGTCCTGCGAGGCCATGGTGATGACGGATTCCCATCCCCTGCACTATCTCAGGGGCAATGTTACCGTCCAGCAGTTTGATAAGTTTTTAGAGACCTACGGTATCGAAGAGGGCGATGGGATGTATCTTGCGCCGGAGGACAGGATTCTGGTGTGGTAAGAGGCAAGTGTGGTGATCGGGCGAAAGCCTTAAAGGAAATAAACTATTAAAGAGATAGCCGCCCAAGTTGTCAGACCGAAGCGGCTATCTCTGCAAATTTTGAATATCTTTCATCGGCATTTATATTCTATAGGGTGTGTAAGATTGTTATATGCTGTATCTTCATAGCCCGGAGATAAAAAAAGATAAGGGTGTAGTTTTCATTCTGAAAGCAGGAATACTGCTACAGTGAACAGCAGCTCCCTGTTTATATCATCGTCAGAATACAGATAATTCCATCTGCAATGCGAACATATCGTTGACCGTTGCGAAGTCATATTCGGGCTGGGGAGACTCGATGTCGCTTTCAATATCGGGATCGGCATTCATTTCATTTCCTGACTGCAAAAGAAAGTTGAAGAAAAGTTGAAGAATACTGAATAATCATAGAATTTTTATACCATTTAAGCTGGTTTTATGCTAAAATGTGCTGGTGGCAATATTGGGTTTGGAGAAAAGGAAAGGAGTTACTTCAAATGGCTATGGTTAATTGTGATGAAGCAACGGCAAGATTCAGCGCCAAATTGAAAGCCGGTTTTTTTCGACACGAGCGTTCACATAATACTGAGGTCGATTATTCTGCGGAAAAAGAAGAACGTGATACCAGAGCAATAGAACAAGCCGCTGAAGTAGGTATTTTTAGCGCCCTTTTTGAGCTGTCATGAGGAAATCGGATATGGCACATGATATTCCGGGCCGGTTCCGCTCGATTATGAGAAGAATGCAGGCTATACTTAAATCTATCGGACTCTCTGAAGTGACCCGCATAGATGAAGACAGGCTTGGACGGGCGCTGATTGATTACTTTGAAGATATTGATCGGTTAAAAGAGTTCGAGGAGATAGAACGGGTAAACGTTTCTAAGATTTATGCGTATGAAACATATTGGTTAGCCCAAAGAAAACCTATCATTGTTGAAGAATCGACATCTAAAAATGACAGATTAGTATTTATTAACGAGATCGTATGCTCTATGATGTTAGTGTCGAATATGTGTACCGAGATAGGTAAGACACCTGATCCGGGAAATGCGCAGACTAAGAAATTTTACGAATTATTGTATTATAATTTGCGATTTCGAGATTACACAGCAAAATCTTTAGAGTTGGCGATAGAGGCATTTATGTTTGGATTTTCAATCGGAAAGTAAGGAATAACAAGGCGGGATGGTCATTTTAAGGCTATTCCGCTTTCTGTTTTATAATGAATTATGAGTGTAATGATGACATTCGCCCTTGACAATTCTTCCTTAGCTGATAAGATCTGACTTATTTATGAGTTTTCCTCCTGATCGTTGTTTTGACACTATTAGTTGTGCCTGCCACAATAATATATCAGAAAAGACGCAGATTTCAAGAAAAACCGTGGGGTATCTGAAGCGAAACCGATCGGGTTCTGATAGTGTTTAGCAATTAAAGACCTAACGGTGAGCCTGAGCAGCCGGTTCGAGCTCCTCTTCCTGGGCAGGAATACTTTCTTCTTTATTATAATGGCTATCTTTTCTGAAAGCATCCAACTCTTTTTCGGGAACTTTTCTGGAACTCTTTTCAGGGTACAGCCTATCCTGCACTGCGAGATCATGGTTTGCACGTAAAAGAGCTTCCGAAACCGCCCCGTCATACAAGCCGGAATGAACTGCTTCGGAAAAAATAGAAGCGGGCATATCGTCTGTGGAATCTTCCACAAGGCCTTCCAGAAAATCATCGATCCGGACATCCTCCACCATTTCAGCATCGTAGGTTTTTCTATTTGCATTGTTCCTGCCATTTTCAAAGGATACCCTGCAGGCAGGGCTCTTGCTCTGATCAAAGCCTTTTCCGTGGGTAAATCCGGTATCATCCGCAAGACGGACACACCGGGCAAGCTCCTTCAGCTTCCGGTATTCTTCCTTTAAGGCGGTGACGGTCTGATCATGGTACTGTACGGATTTTGACAGTGCCAATGCCGCTTCTTTTATCGTTTCCAGATCATCAGTGTGATATCCACAGTTTATAAGCTCCTAGAGAATGCTTCTGTACTCCTGAATAACGGTCTGTTCCCCGGAGGGCAGATCGCGGATTGTTTCCAGAAAATGAGCGGTCAGAGATTTTGCTTCCAGTCTTTTTATGGTTTCTGATGGTTCTCCGCGATGGATCAGCCAGTCAAACAGCCTGTCTGCGTCCTTTTGCGACAGAGCTTCAGGCGGGATGCTGATATTCTCGCCCTTAAGCTCCAACAATTCGTGGATCTGACGTATGCTGGATGGCCTGGCCGGTAGTGACGGCTTCAGTAGATCCGGCTTATGTAGGGAAGGGTTGTTAATATACCGTTTGATTGCAGAATACTCCGGCTCTGTTACATAGTGAATATCACGGTTTAATAGAAGCCTGTTG
>JAIKXO010000269.1 GCA_024684065.1 Lachnospiraceae bacterium | reverse complement strand
ATTTACGGGTCTCCTGTTGAATATGCCAAAGGAAAAAACTTGACAAACCGCATTGCCCATGATAGTTTATATACGTTAGCGAACATTGTTAGCAAATAGCGTTAGCGTAAAGAGTGAGATATGCCAAGAGATAAAACAGCGAATCATATCAAAATCATGGCGGCTGCCAAAGAAGAATTTCTGGAACACGGTTATGAGAAAGCGTCCATGCGCGGCATAGCAGACCGATGCGGTCTGACTGCGGCCGGGATCTACAGGCATTGCAGGGATAAAGAGGATCTCTTCTGTCAACTGGTTTCTCCTGCCGAGGAAAAGCTGCAGGAATGGGCAAGAGGCCATATGCGAAGGTATGAGGAGCCTGTCAGGAAGGGACAGAAGATCACATGGCAGGATTCCAATATTGATATGATGAGAGAACTCGTATATCCGAATATGGAGGACTATCATCTCCTGGTAGCAAAATCAAAGGGCAGCAGATATGAAAACTTCCTCCATGATATGACAGAGGAATCACAGAATAAGTTTCTTTCCTATCTGGAAGAACTGAGAACGGCAGGGATCAAGACCCCCGATATATCTCCGCAGCAGTTGCACCTTTTGATGACTGCATATATAACGGCATTGTTCGAGCCGGTTGTTCACAATTACGCTTATGAAGATGCTGTTGACGCACTTGAAACACTTGGAGAATTCTTTTTACCCGGCTGGAAGCAGCTAATGGATTTATAAAGCCGGAATAACATATGGAAAACACATACTCACCGCCTGGTTCCGTAAAGGGATCAGGCGGTGAGGGCGTTTTCGGGGTAAGCTAACAAAAGACAGCGGATGTTAACAAAAAAGAAAGGGCAGGAAGAAACAATGAGTGAAGAAGTAACAAAAGAAGAAAAGAAATGGTTTGGCACTTTACTTTCCTATGCGAGAGGCAGTGGAGGAAGACTGGGCGTCTCGGTGATCTTTTCCATGATCAGTCTGATCGCGGGGCTTGTGCCGTATTATCTTGTGTATCGTATACTGGACAGGTATATTGCCGGAAACCTTGACAGCGCATATGTGCTTAACATGAGTCTGGCAGCTCTCCTTGCGTATCTTGTAAAAGTGATCTGTTTCGGGATATCTACGGGGATATCGCATTATGTGGCATTTAATGTGCTGGAAGGACTCAGGCTTAAGGTGGCGGATGTATTTCTGAAGGCTCCCCTCGGAGAGGTTACCGCTCATTCGATCGGAGAGATCAAAGGAGTGATCGTAGATAAGATCGAGGATATCGAGCCACCGCTAGCGCACGTGGTTCCGGAGGGTGCGGGGCACATCCTGCTTCCCATAGTATGCTTTATTGCCCTTATTATGGTTGATATACGTGTTGCGCTGGCGGCTCTTCTTGCGGTTCCACTGGGACTGATCTTTATGATGCTTACGTTCAAATTGAGCGGGAAAAATATGACAAAATACCAGGAAGCAAACGCGCATATGAGCAGCATGGTCGTTGAATATGTGGAAGGGATAGAGGTCATCAAGGCCTTTGGCAAGGCGGGGGTGAGCTATGAGAAATTTGCAGGTTCGATCAGGAACTACAGGGATTTTGTTATTGAGTGGATGGAATCCACCTGGGTGACGATGAAGCTGGCGTTTGCATTTATGCCGGCGACATTGCTGGGCGTGGTACCGGTAAGCATTCTTCTTGTTGGGAAAGGAAGTATGACGGTTTCACAGATGGCACTGTCCGTAATGCTTGCGATGTCAATGGTCATCAGTATGGCAAAGATCGAGATCTTTTCAAATGGCTTAAGACAGATGCAATATACGGTGCTGGAGATCCAGAAACTGTTAAAGATCAAAAGCCTGCCAGAGCCGGAAAAAGAAAAGCTTCCCGATCATTATTCCATCGAGCTTAAGGATGTGCATTTTGCCTATGATGAAGAAGATGGAGAGGTACTCCACGGGATCAACCTTTCGATGAAAGAAGGAAGTTTTACGGCACTTGTGGGACCAAGCGGCGGCGGAAAGTCAACCGTGGCGAAGCTGATCGCCAGATTCTGGGATGTAAGCAGCGGAAGCATCAGTATAGGCGGCGTGGATATAAAAAAACTGAAGGTGACGTCTTTAGCTGATCTCGTTAGTTTTGTAACCCAGGATAATTTCCTGTTTTCCAGATCGATCATGGAGAATATCAGGCTTGGGAAACCGGATGCCACTGATGAGGAAGTGATCCGGGCAGCAAAGTCGGCGTGCTGCGATGAGTTTATCCGAAAGCTCCCCGACGGATACAATACCTCGGCAGGAGAGGCGGGGAAGCGCCTGTCGGGCGGCGAACGCCAGCGGATTGCCATAGCACGGATGATGCTTAAGAATGCGCCGGTGGTGATACTGGATGAA
>JAIKXO010000138.1 GCA_024684065.1 Lachnospiraceae bacterium | reverse complement strand
TTAGATGCCTCCGGCAGGGCGTTGTGTGCCGGTGGCACACGTTTAACGCCAGAAATCCGCCAAGGAAGGGCACTTCGTGCCCGCGGGCTTATTCGACATTTGTAAACAAATGTCGAATTGATTTTCGCGCGGGAAACGCTTTAATCAGCGTTTCCCAAATAATAAGATGATGTGAGGATCAAAAGTACTATCACTTTATTATGAAAGGAGTTTAGTATATGAGATATCAAAACAGGTTTTTCGGATCAAGGGCGATGCGTTTCATAACATATGTTATCGCATTATCTCTTTTTATCTGTCTGGCGGGCTGCGATGACGCCGGCTCGGGAAAGGTCATAATCCAGAACGGCAGCAGGACTGTGACATACGATCGGGAAGAGTTTGACAGGCTTGTGGCGGCCGGAGAGATAGACCCCCATACGGGTCTCCCGATAGAAAAGGACAAGGGGACTGCGCCGGAACCGGAGCAGGAGGAAGAGACTGAGGAGATACCGGATGAGGAACCCTCAGCCGTAAAAGAACCCGCCAAACAGGATGCTTCGGATCAGGGCGGGAAGGCGGCTTCCAAAGCCTCTGCGGAAAAGCTTGATATTACCCCTTCGGAGGCTTCATCGGTTAAATATGTGACCGTTTCCGACAGGGACGGTTATTTTTCCTGCGAGGTTCCCAGGGGATGGGAGGTCGCTATAGGCTTAAAGCCTGACGGAACTTTTGACCTGATAAGCTACGCGATCACGATCTACGATCCGAAGAACCCCGACAGGCAGCTGTATTACGCTTTGAGCACGGTATGCCTTAAGTCGGAGGAAGCCCGTGAATGGTATAAAGCCTATGAACCCTCTCCGGAAACCACGCGTATGGCTGTAATGACCGATCCGAGCACCGAAGGCTTCTTCAAAGGAATGGAAGGTTATTACGGATATAATAAATTCTCATTAAAAGAGAACCTGGGCAGGGGTGCCCTTGGCGGTGACATTCTTGTGGCGGACGGCGTCTCGTCTTCCACCGGAAAGAACTTAAGGGGACTGTTCGGCGCAAATGTTTTAGATGATATGCCATATATCGTAAAGAAGAATCCCACTTCTTTCGTTGCCGGTGATATGATCGACGTAGGAACATGGTTGGTTTATACCATTTTTATGGAGACAGCTCCTGAGGAGGAGTTTATAGACTGGCAGCCTGTGCTTGACCATTGCCTGGCATCTATACGCTTTACGGACAAATTCATGAAAGACAGAAGCGACCTCTGGAAGGTAATTGTAGGAACGGGAACCTATATCATGAATACGGCAGATCAGGTCAGCGATATGATAATGGATTCCTACGAAAAGCGCAATAAGACCTATGATGTTGAATCCCAGAAATACAGTGACGCGACAATGGGTTATGAGCGTGTCAGGGATACGGAGACCGGAGATTATTATAAGGCGGAGATAGGCTTCAGCGACTGGTATGACGGAAAACGATATGAACCTGATGACAGCGATAAAGCTTATCTGAGTCCCATTGAAGGATATATCAACTGGAAATGACCCGGGAAAAGGCACATAGGGGAAACAGGTTATAAATCGTTTCAAAAAATGATCAGGGAAGCCCCCGACTCTGAAGAGGGTATGTCAGATATTTCAGGGGCAAAAACCCCTTTCAATAGAGGAGATAAGATATGAATATGAAAGAAAAGATAAGGCTGTTGATCGTTTTTATTATTTCCGCGTTCTGCCTTGCGGCCTGCAGCGTTGAGATCGAAACTCCCATCGGAGAGTTCGAATGTTCGGCGCCTGAAGCGGAAGACGATAAGGCTGATAAGGGTGATGAACCTGAGGTTACAGAGCCTGAGCCGGAGAATCCTAAAGAGGAAGACAGGCAGGAAAAGGAAAGCAGGGACAGTGAGCCCGAAACCGAAACACCTGTTAAGGAAGAGGTTTCGATCAGGGAGCTTTGCAATAATGAAGCGGTTGATAAGCTGTTTGACCTGACCTATGATGAGCTTCCGTCGGAAATGGTGCATGTGCTTTTGGGATATGCCCCATATTCCGAAACGGTCACTGATAAGACTGTTATTGCAAAAACGATCGATTCCCTTAAGAAGGTCCGGGTGAAGAGCGTTCCTTCCGGGATCGGATACAATGATGCCTCCGGCGATTCCTATTATTTTGAACTCGAGGATGGCTCAAGGGCAGACTTTTCCTTCGAGCTGCAGTATTTTGTCTGGAATAATGATTATTATGAGGTAACGGAAGGAGCCTTTTCTGCGCCTGTATATGTCGATGCCTATATGGACGACCGAAGCTTTAAGACCAGGTTCTTAAACTGCTATAATATCGAATCGGACGG
>JAIKXO010000244.1 GCA_024684065.1 Lachnospiraceae bacterium | reverse complement strand
AATCTCTTCGCGGATCTCTCCGCTTGCTCAGAAACAACTGGTCTCGTTGTTCCGAAAATCTGTTCTGACGTTTGCTGCGTCCGCTTTTCGCTTCCCGCAGCATAATATCTGGAATTTCGGGTTCATGGTTCATACTGTTAAATTCTCAAGGTGCATTTCTTAAAAATAAAAACTGTTCTAATTCTCTAAATTCCATCATTCTGAAACCCAGAGTTTCGAACGGCTTACATATAATATCATTATGGTATTTCAATGTCAACGAAATTTTTATATTTTTTATGAACTTTCACATGCGGTCATATAAAATTTTTATTTAGACGCTAAAAGTCACATGCAGCAATGCCCCACAATATATTTACACACTCAGACATGTTATTTCACATATACCGCTGTAATCCGGCGCCTGACAGGGGCCGGATTACAGCAATTATCATATCACTACTCCTTACGCATCCAATTTAAGAAGCCATACTGTACATTATTCTGGCCGATCTGGTCTGTCTTTTCCTGCTTCAGATCCTTTATGGCTCCACGGACATCTTCAGCAAGGATCGTATTAAGCTCCTTATCTGTAAGCTTTTCCGGATCTTTTGCAGATACCCTTTCCGCTACATAGCACTCGCAGTGCTCCAAAAAGGATCTGGCTTCGCGGCCATTTCCAAAATCATTATCGTTCTGCCTTGACGCAAAATACTCCTTAAGCTCTTCTTCTCCCTCGGTCGGAAACCTGAGCGATGCCTCCTCGGCCAGATGGCGAACTATCCTTATCATATCCTCCGGAGTATAGGAATCAAAATATACCGTTGAATTTATCCTGCTGCTGATGCCCGGATTAGACTTTAAGAACTTAAACATCAGGTTATCCTTTTTTGAAGTCTTTTTTCCTCCGTACCCGGCAAAGATCACAAGCTTATCCATGGCATGCTCCTCAAGCTCCACAGCGAGCTGAGCTAAAGCCTCCTGTGCATAGGAATCTATGCCTCCCTCTCCTTCAGAACCGCTGACCAGCGAATATGCCTCATCAATAAATATGGCATCGTAATTATTGAAAAGTTCATGTACTTTAGGCGCAGTCTGCCCCACATAAGCTCCCTTAAGCTGGGCGCCAGTCACGGAAATAAAGCGGTTTCCGCTGATCAGCCCTTCCTTCTGCATGGCCTTGGCCATCATTTTTGCCATCGTGGTCTTGGCGGTACCGGGAGCCCCGATAAACAAATGCACATTGTGATATCGGCTGTTTTTCATGTTCCGGTTAGTACGGAGCTTTATAAAACGAAGCATATTCATTATATTCTTGACCTGCTTTTTAGTCTTGTCCATTCCCACAAGCTCGGTATCTATAGAAAGATTTCCATCCTCCGCTCCGATCATGTCTATCAGCTTCTTAAGCCCCAGATTTTCAAAATCCTTTGCCCGCAGGGTTTGGGAAGCGCCTATATGCTTCAGGTACTCCATTATCTTAATGAATTTGGAACAGGGCTTCTGCTTGTCGATCTTGCTGAGCTTATCAGCCAACAGCGTAAGATCCAGGGTTTTTGAGAAAGTATAACCGTATCCCGCAGCAACAGCTAAAAGCAGCTTTTTGTAGTATTCCGAGAGCACAGACTGCTTCTGTTCAACATGAAAGCAATTTGCCGTGTATTCAAGCATTGCCGTATTGACGGAAAAATCATCTTCCCTGACAGTGTTGTCCACGATCAATAAGAATACTGCCCTGTTATCCTTAAACCGCCTCAGCTGCGAAATCTCAAACTCCGAGATCGTCTCCGAAAAAGAAATCCAGAAACCATCATTACTTTGATGGTCGATGATCACACAAACAGCCTGCTCGGTACAGCTGAGCCACCAGGGCGTTATTTTCTTTGCATTATTCTGAAACTCCAAATTAATATTTCCAAAACCATAATTGAAATTCCGGTTTTCCTCTAATTCAGTCAGCTCCCGCATACGGATCAGCGGAATCCGGTCAAAGCTTTCTATATACTTATAGTCATCCTCATCATCCTCATCGGAATCTCCCGGTACCTGGGTTATTTCATCTTCTACCAATTCTGTTTCCCGTTTAAAATGCTCATCCTGATCGAAATCTTCATATGAAATATCCTCTTCATTAAAGCCTTCGGATTCTGCCATGATCCCTGCCATATAGGCCACCGCCCTAAGCCCGTCCTCTTTAGAAGGCGCCGTGATGATATTATACTGCGTTTCCTTATGATTAAGGATATCAGTGAAGCCTTCATAAATATCTGCGCCTGACGCGACATCCTCTTCAAATATACGCCTGCCAAAATCTTTAGGAAGCTGAAGATACTCTGCCCTCTGTTTTGCCCCTGTTCCCAGATAGACCGTCCTGACATCAGGCATCTTCAAGTGAAAATCAATGCGTTTCTTCTTTCTTCCCATAACGAATCCTCTCCCTTCTTATATGTATTTCATGAGAACCACAACAAAGATTTCCAAATCGTAGAAAAACACGATTTGCTCTTTATCTTATGGAAACTTCTGTCCCGTATGCAGCTTGAACTTTCTCATAAGATATGTTTTCACGGAAACTGATGCAGCCGGAACCGAAAGAGACGTTTTGGCATACTGTCTTTTTATACGGCCTGCGTATCAGTTTCTATAGACATTATAATTCGTGGAATAAGGCATTTTTGCTTTAAATTGCAATTTATAATAGAGCTCGTAAGGGAAAACTTTCACAGAGGAGGGCATTTATTATGTTTATTAATCCTATTGTTTATTTACCTAATATGATCCCTGAGGCCGACAGGACCCGGATGGATATCTTTTCCGCCAACTTAAACCAGAGGGTTATCCATCTGACCGGCGAGATCGATGATGAGATGTCCACCTCAGTCATCGCCCAGCTTCTATATTTTAATTCGCCCGATCTTAATTCAGGAGAATACCAGCCGGTACAGATCTATATCAACTCGCCCGGCGGTTCGGTCTCTGCGGGGCTGGCGATCTACGACACGATGCAGTTTATAAGGAACGAGGTCATAACGGTCTGCATAGGCCGCGCGGCTTCCATGGCTGCAATCCTTTTATCCGGAGGCACAAAAGGCAGCCGCTTCATCCTCCCCCACTCGGAAGTCATGATCCACCAGCCCAGCGGAGGAATGGAAGGCCAGAGCAGCGATATGGTCATTGCAGCGGATCATATCCGGGAAACCCGCGAGATCCTGAATAAGATCCTTGCAGAAAATACGGGCAAAAAAGAAGAAGACATCGTCAAGGATACCGAGCGGGACTTTTGGATGAAAGCAAGGGAGGCTGTCGCCTACGGCCTTGCAGATAAGATTTTAAAAAAGGAGGACACATTATGAATTTTATGAGAGGGCTCTAAAAAAGTGCCCTGGCTGTCGCGTAGGCATCCAGTCAGCAAGAGTATAGATCTGGCAGCGCATCATATGGCTAAGGAAACGTGTTTTTTAGCGGTTCCTTAGAGAAATGAATGCACTTGTGCTTCAATAAAAAACGATGATTATCTTTGTTTATGATTACGATCAGAAAGGTAAAGGTGGATTATGGCGATATTCAATAACGGCGGTTTCGGAAACCCCGGAGGTTTCGGAGGTTTTGGCGCGTTTGGAGGAAACTCTGACTTTTATAACCAAAACATTCCGGGAAATATATCAAATCCGAACATCTCTCCCGCTTTGGAAGATCCCGAAAAATACAGTGTAAATTCTATAAAAAAGAGACTTAGGGATGTGGATCAGTTTATTACGGATGCGGAAAAAGGAGAATTGTGCTGCTTCGATACTTTTAGTAAAGAAATCCGTTCCCTGCCTGTAATCCTCGAAGATAAGGAGCCGGACGACAATAGCGTATACAGAACATTACGGATCGTAACTGCCTCCCCGGTGGAACTCTGCTTATTATTTGGCCTTCCTGAGGAAGCCTGCCAATTTTCTGAAAAATATGATTTTTTTAATCGCTGCTACAAGATCAGTGAGACGATTTACGAACCTACGCCCGCCAATCCGTTTACCGGCAAGCATCCTTCTGAAGATTGGCGCAGAATTTCTTTTTATGAAAAGGAACACCTTTTTGCAGAGCTGATCCTGGAAAATAAAAAACTGTCGGACAGGCACTTTGAAAAGCTCGCCAACTGGATGAGTCAGACTAATACAGAATCTTTTTCCGGTTATCCTTTTAGTCCATTTATCATAACAAATGATACAGTTAAGCCATTTTCCTATCTGACGGGACTGGAACGCATGATGAAATATCCCGGATTACGCAAACAGGTCTCGGATGATGTGATAGATTCTCTGCTTTTTCTTTATGCTGTCAAGCATGTGACGGAAGATGGCTGGAAGCTTTCACATAATCGTGAAAGCTTTATCGAACGTATAAGGAAGCTTCCGGCTTTTCAAAAGGATGTCCTTGCGTTCTGGCGGCAGGTACCCGAATCCCCTCTGTCTTGCAGCAACAACCTATATCAGTCTGCGTTTGGGAGTTTCGGAGAAAAAGACAATTCGATGTCTGTATTCCGGGAATATAAAAAAATATGGAAGGCCTGCAGCGGAGAGAAAACAATTTTCGATATGACAAACGAAAATTTCAGAGACTGGATATCTTTTTCCGTAAATGGCGGGTTGTGTTTTTATGATGATGAGGAAGGGGATAGCAATAATGACAGCCCCTTTCTTAAAGTACTGCTGTCGCTCTGTGACGGAGTCATATGGCCGGAAAAAATGACCCCGGTCAAACAGCTTAACTGTAATAGGGGAAAGGAACTGATACTGACAAAGGATAGCGAATTGCTCAGGCTTGCGTTAGCAAAAAACTATGTTTCCGAGGCACAGACCAAAAGCCTTATAAAGTTTGCCATCGAAAAAAAGCTTTCCGCAATGATCCCTTTGCTGATACTGAAACAGAACGGCGAATGGACACCAAAATCGGCATGAGCTAAAGTTCACGCCTAAACGCACGATTTGCTTCGCAAATCGGCGCAGTGCGGAAATGATTCGGCTTAAAGCCGAATCGGCGCAGAAAGGAGAAGTTATGCCGATAAGAAAATATCGAATAGAGTATAGAATCATAACACCAGTGGATACAGAATGGGAGGAGAAAGAGCATGCGGAGGATGTCCTTAATGCAGCATTCTTTGAGATCAAGCATCGGTTTCACGCCCTGATCCCGGCTCTTAATGCTCTTAAACCGACACCCGTAAAGGAGTCAGCCCATAACCCGCACTATGTCACTACAGACGGGGTACACCTGTTTTATAATCCCCGTATCATTATATCCTGCATCGACAAACAAGATAAAGAGAGGCTGCAGTTGGAAATTGTCCATATCCTCTACCACGGCCTGCTTGGGCATTTTGAAACTGGTACGCATTTTTTCAACCGGTATCTCTCCTGGAATGTCATGGATCTTGAAGTGGATCGTCTGATGCGCGACACCGGATTTTACAGCTCGCAGACCGACATTTCTGAAAAGGAAAGTTTAGACGAGCTGGAGAAAGAATGTCCTTTTTTCGGACTGTCATTATACTATGAAGCCTTAAAAAACAAGATGTTGCGGAGAAAAATACGGGAGCTGAGATGGATCGGTTTTTGTTTCGGGCATGACGACCATTCTTCATGGGCATTCCCAAAAAGAAAACCGCATCGGACAGGCCTCGGGGCTAACTATCCGGAAACATGCGAAAAAAAAGGAGATTCAAAGAAAATCGAAACAAACTGGAAAAAGGCCAGGGATCTGATCCTTGAACAAGGCAAAAAGAGAGATATGAACAATAATACGGAATACAGCTCCGCCTCAGTCAGCAAAAGCCTGCTCTGCCAATTCCAAAACGAAAAAAATGAACTCAGCTATGGAACAGAAACCGGGAAAAACTCAGTTTCAGCAAATGTCCTGCCGGACGGATTGAAAAGTTATCGCTCTCTTCTTGAGGAATTTGTACATATCAATGAAAGCGCTAAGGAAGAGGATTACCCGGATCCAATACTGTACAGTTACGGTCTGTCGCTGTACGGCGATGTACCGATAATCGAGCCTATGGATGTCATAGAGCGCTTTCATTTTCACACTATTATCCTGGCTGTGGACACAAGCGGCTCCTGCGAGGGCTATACAGATCTTTTCCTGACGCAGACATGCGGGCTGCTTAAGGACATCGCTGATATCGCCGACATCGATGAGCTGCGCTATCTTGAATGCGATACCGAGATCCAGCAGGAAAAAACCTTTCACACTCCCGAGGAACTAAGAGATCTTGAGGCATCACATTGTTACTATGGCTTCGGCGGAACGGATTTCCGTCCGGTATTCGACAGGGCTGACGCGCTTAGAAAAACAGGGAATACTGTTGACGCCATGATCTATTTCAGCGATGGCTTTGGAGATTTTCCCGACATGCCTGCAGAATATCCGGTGTATTTCGTTATCCCGCAGCAAGAGTACAGCGAAGGGCTGAAGGATTTCGTGCCCGATTGGGTCAATATGGTGGTACTTGAGAATAACAAGCTAAGGAAACGCTGAAAATGCGTTTCCTTAGCCATATTTTCTTAACTGAGACTAAACAGCCCGGGCAAATCTTACATCCTCCTACATAACCTACATTTGTTTCATGCGCCCTTTTTTGATGTGATGCCGTAGGCCTTTTTGCAAAGCTCCAGATAATGCTCTCCCGGAGCCCGGGAGAGAGACGTAACCATATTTTCCGTTTCATTTAGCCAGAAGAAAAAATTCTCTTCTATAACCTCTGATTCGCTCAGACGGCTGATAAGTTCAAATACATTCTCGATCATTCCTGTAAGCTTTGCGGCATTTTTAGCGCCCCCAGCAGTCTTGACAGAAAGCGCACTCTTTAAAAGCTCCAAAGCGTTCCATTTGAAAGATACATCATTACTGTTCAGCCGGTCCGCTATCTTATCGAGCTCTTTTCCGGCAAATACCTTTTCCACGTCTTCGGTTCCGAAGGCGTTATTGTTCATCCAATAATGCCGATAGAATTTATCCGCTATATCCTGCGATTTGATGAACTGGTATATCATTTTCTCGGAGACCGGAATCCCGCAGGCTTCATAGCCTTTCAATGCCCGGCTCAGGTTTTCCCAGCCTCTATTCGTCACAACCTCGGTTTCTCCCTCTATCTCCCTTACCCTGTACCCGCAGTCGCGATTCCAATTCAAAAAGGACAGCACCAATGGGTGGAACTCTTTTTCTTCGCCATATTCAAGCAGGACGCTCTGATCGTTCTCAATGTTCAGCCTCCTGACACGATCAAGAATGGCAGGAGAAAAGTCTTTGGCGCTTTTATTGTACTCCCTGGGATTTCCGCAAAGGACGATAACCCAGTTATCCGGAAGCCGGTACATCCCAATATTCCTGGTCTGCAGAAAAGCAAGCATAGTCGGCATAATCGTTTCCGAAGCACAATTGAATTCATCAAGGAGCAGGATCCCTTCCTCTTTTCCCGCCTCCTCCTCGGCAGCCACCCTCGCGATTATCTCAGACATGGTATATTCTGTGTATTTGCCATGCTTCAGATCCTTTATGACGGGAAGACCTATCAGGGAATTTCTGGTATGATGAGTCACCGAGAAACTCACAAAGCCTATGCCAAGCTCTTCAGCGATCTGTTTTACGATCTCGGTTTTCCCTAAGCCCGGCGCACCCTCCAGATAGAAGGGAAGCCTCCCTATCAGCGGATACTGATAATTTCCTTTCGTATCTTTTTTCAGATAGGCGGCGATACCGTTTTTGATCTCCTCTTTCGCCTCTGATATGCTATAGCTCTTTATGTCTGCTTCTTTTTTTTTCATCTTCTTCTCCTCCTTTTGATCTTCCCGACCGCGACATTTCCCGGATAACGTAAATAGCTGCCTGTTACTGACAGGAAATGACTCGGCTTAAGGGCCGGATTTATTCGACATTTGCTAAAGCAAATGTCGAATTGGTCGGCATGAGCTGAAGCTCATGCCTGAGCACACGATCTTCTTCGAAAATCGACTCTGTAATGCTTTGCCTTAACTGCTTCACCGCTAGGTTATCAAATAACATGATGCAAAAACGCCTTATTTTGAATAAGCCCGTCAATTGATGGTTTATAATAATATCAGGAATCGAAGACCGGATAATTCAGTAATAAGTTGTCGAACAGACTGCGCTCTGATAAAATTGAAGAAAAGGGGAACCGAGCAGATTCATCGTATCTGTCAGTCAGATATAACGGGTTTAAAACGTCTTTATAGGGGAGCCCTCGACTCTGAAGAGGGTATGTCAGATATTTCCGGGGAATAAACCCCTTTCAATAAAGTAAAAAGGAAAGGCTTATGGCAATAATGAGGACTTCATCTGAAAGAACGCGCAATTATCCTTTGTATGTATTTCTGACGCTTCAGTCCGGTTCCGACCGGGATCATCCCTTAAGCATCAGCAAAATCCAGGAAAAAATCATTAAAAAATTCGGGAATCCGCATGAAACTTCAGGGAATATTGATCGTTCTACCGTAGCGCGCATACTACTTGAGATGGAGGAACTTGGAAATAATTCTCCGGTCAGGGTCGTGATGAATACCGGAACCTCCTCAAATCCCTGTTATGTGCCCTTCATGGAAAGCAATAAAGGAAAATCTCCTAAAAAATATTATTATTATGAACAGCCTTTTTCAGAGGAAGAGCTCCTTACGATAAGGGATTCGGTGGAAGCCTATAATTATCTGGCAACAGAGGATATCACCGGCATTATTAACCGTGTTATCCACATGGCTCCGGATATCTGGTCAATCGAACAGTATGCCTCCGGCAGGCAGGATCAGTTTATTAAAGACCCGCATCCCCATTCTCCTGTTCTTTACCATATAAAAACCTTAAGCGACATCATTCAGGCGAATGGTTATGCAGAAATCTCCTATTGTAACTATGGGATCGACGGGCAACTGGCGCTCAGGGAGGGATATCCCAAACTCTTTAAGCCTATCAAGCTTCTGTGGGCAAATGGGTATTATTACTGCGCCTGTAAGAAGGAAGATCTGGATACTCCCGTAAATCTGAGGCTTGACAGGATCAGATCCATCGAGCCCATAGAAGGGAAAAGCATAGATCCAAACCGCCTTAAAAAGCTTCAGGTTCCGAAGGATCTGATACCGTCCCGTTCGGCCTACCGCTTACAGCACCCTGTCATGTTCGGAGGAAAGGTGCTTCCAATAAGCCTTCTTGTAAGAACAAGCGATAAAAACGGAATGATCAATGCTTTGGTGGATACGTTTGGAAGAGATATCAAAATGACGCCCGCCAAAGATTCAGAGCTTGAAAAGGCATTCCCGGATCCTTCGGTGTATAAAACGAATAACTCCGAACAGTGGATCACGGCACAGGTCAGGGGAACTTTCGGCGGGACCGCCTTATTTGCCGTCCAGTACAGTGAATATGTCCGCGTGGTCAGCCCGGGAAACATCGCGGAAGAAGTTAAGAGGCGTCTGCTCTGCGGGCTTGATCTTTATAAGTAACAGGACATTAAGACCGGCCACATCTATATATTCATCTTAAACAGTATGTTTGAATCATAGATAAATGACAGAATTCTGCTTTCCCTTACATCCGCAAGCAGAGTCCCGGCTGCTGTGTTCCTGAAAAACACAACGAGTACGAAAAAGAACACCCAGACGAGAATAAGCGCCAAGGCTGCTCCCGCTAACATCCCGAGATATCTGTTAAGCCCGCGGATTATCGGGATCTTTGCCATAAGTCCCGTGATCTTGAATACTACCCATATTATTATCACGGTTATTAAGGACAGGATAATGAAGGTTCCGGATTTGATCACCAGAAGCGTAATGTATTTTGCGATATAATCCTCGAAGATATGTACCTTGAGGCTCTCATATATCTCGTCGGTATTCTTGATAATAAGATCCGAAATGATAAGCGAGGGCAGATCGTACTCCTCTATGACCTCATTCTGTTCCTCCCTGCTTTTGTCATTATACTGTGAATTGGTATCGTGAAAGAACTCCGCCGTCTTTTCATAAACGAAATTATATATGATCGTGTTCTTTGTCAGAAATTCATTCGTATCCGGCATCAGTCTCGTAGCGACAAATACCGCAAAGATCAGTGCGGCAAGGGTCACCGCCATTTTCAGAAAGCCCCTGTTATAACCTCTTATTATAAAAAGAACAAAAACAGCAGAGACTGCCACAAGCAGCCAGTTAATATTCCCCATCTTATTTATTTACCCCTTATATCTATAGTTTTGCAGCTGACAGGCCGCATCTTATTCCTGCCCTATTTTAACTGTATCTTCTCGGTCTTGTTCCCCGACACCAGAAGATATCTCAGATTGCTTGAGGTGGGCACCAGCTCTATGACCGAGCTTTGAAAAGCACCGTCATATTTCTCCATCCCGTCCATGTTGCATATAAGGCAGTTATTGCTGTTATAGATCACTATCCTGCCCCCGTGGAAGATAATGTCCGTGTACTCAAGGTCAAAGGGCTTCGAAAGCACTAACTCCCCTGAGGTATCGTAAACATCAAGCCGATAGGCCGCCTCGCTTGTCCCCTCTACAAAAACAAGGCCTATATAGTCTTCATTATGGAAAACGCTCTTGATCTCATCATCTATATCTATCTCAAAAACGCTTTCCGGCTTCTGCCCGCCTCTGAATATCGTGAATTTATTGTCTCCGACGGCAAAAGCCGAGCGGTCATTCATAAACTCCACATAGGATACCACCGTATTTTCATAATTGTATCCGCTGACCAGATTATCGATCTCATTCTGCCCGACATTCCCGAAGTTATAAAAAGCAACCGATGAAACCATATCGTTAGTTTCAATTTTGAGATATGATACCGCAAGAAGGATTCCGTTATCGGAGAGCGCGATATTTACGGGATATCCGCTTTTTGCCATCGTGGTCCTGTCGCTTGCGATGACATTTCCTTCCCGGTTAAAAATCCTGACCCAGGTGACCTCCTTCTCTTCAAGTACGACGGCAACCACTCCGTTGCCGGACACCTTGAAATTCTGTATCGGAAGCGTGGTGTCTATTTCTCCCTGCAAACCCTTGCTGTTTAACAGATATATCTTTGTTCCCTTATAATCTCCTATGCCGACATAATCGTTGCAGATATCGACCATCGGACTCTGCATCTCATAGGTCTGGTTCCAGAGCATCTCATCCTGCATATTGAACGCCGAAGCACCGTCTGTACTGTACCGTAAAATATTGTTATTGAACTCCCTGTAATTGGCAGTGGCAACTTCAGCGTATTTGATCGTATCAAGGACGTTATAGCCTGTGTAGATGGTCCTTTCATAATTTATATACATACCGGCACCGATCGCTGTGCATAATACCACAGCTATCAGAACCTTGTACAGAATTACCCTTCTGTGCCTGGCGATCTTTTTCTTATAATCTCCGGTTTCCGGGACGGCCTTGTCCTCTGAAGGTGAATCGTCTATATCAGAGTCAGTATCGGAATCAAGATAGTCATCCTCAAATACTTCGTCTTCTTCTTTTTGTCCCTTTTTTCCTTTGAATTCAAATATTTTTGCCAAGTATTTCCCCTCTGAATCTCAATGACATCATACCGTTTCCGACCCGGCCATCATGCCATTGCCTTATATCCCCGTTATAAGAACGCTCAGTGTCCCGCAGATATCGTATGTTCCATACTCAAAGGGCACGAGCAGCGAATCCCCTTCCCTTACAGCTTCACCGTCTATCGTCCCTTCTCCCTCTATGACGCTTATTATCTCAAAAGGCTTATCCTGTGAAAACCTTCTGCTTCCGTTTATCTCATATTTATCCACGGTATAATATTCACAAGACACAAGCCTGTCAGGATCCCCCCCGGTGTTTCTGTCAGCGTCCCTGTGCGGAACCATGATCACATCAATGCTTTTTTCGATATGAAGCGGCCTGGGCTTCCCGTCCTTCATTCTGCCGTAATCATAAAGCCTGTATGTTATATCGGAATTCTGCTGGATTTCCATTATAACCGTATGATTTTTAATGGCATGAACCGTTCCGGGCGTGATCTGGAAAAAATCACCCTTTTTAACGGGAAATTCCCGGAGGAGTTCATCCCATCTGCCCTCATATATCATATCCTTAAGCTCTTCTTTAGTCTTTGCGTTATGCCCCACTATAATTGTTCCTTCAGGCTTTGCGTCAATAACATACCAGCATTCCGTCTTGCCGTAGGAGCCGTCTTCATGCACCCTTGCATATTCATTATCGGGGTGGACCTGAATGCTTAAATCGTCCCTTGAATCTATCTTCTTGACCAGTAACGGAAAGCTCTCTCCCCCGATGTTTCCGAAAAGCTCCCTGTGCTCCTTCCACAGGGAAGACAGGTGCTCACCCTTAAATCTTCCTTTTTTTACAATATCATCCCCGTGCGGATGCGCTGAAACCGTCCAGTATTCATTGCCCCAGATATAATTCTTGATCGTCGGCTCAAAAAACAGTAATTCCTTCATATCAAAAACCCCGTATTATTCTTTATTATACTGTCTTATTTGGCGATTATAGCACATAATACCGATCACCGTAAATGTTTTGGATATTTTAGGCCATTATCCCGTTGTTTTGCTGTATCGAAGCACAGAAAAAGAACGCTCATCCGCATCCGCAGACAAGCGTTCCTCTATACCCAACATCTGTATTATCTATTTCTGTTTTTTGGCTTCAGCCGCCTTCCCGCTGGGTTTTACAAGTACCATACACAGGATAAGGGCTATGATATAAAGAGCAATGGTCGCATACAGCACATTCTGGTAACCCGTCGGGTTCACCGTATTGCCGTCTATTACGATCTCTTCACCGGAATGCTTAACGATCGCGGACGCCATCTGGTTCCCGCTAAGTCCCGCAAACGCCCATGCACTTAAGGTGATGCCATGGATGGCGCTTATGCTTCCCATTCCGTAATGATCCGAAAGAAGGGTCGGAACATTGGAAAAGCCTCCACCGTAGCCTGCATTCACTACAAAGATCAGACCAAGTACAAGAGCGATCAGTAAGACGTTTCCCGTACCGTTCTTGATCCCCTGGGTAAGGATTACAAGTCCCGTAAATGCGATCGACAGGATAAAGATCAGCTTATAGATGGTATTTCTGTCTTTAAGCATATCCGCCCAGGCTGAGAATCCCAGACGTCCGCCGGCATTGAAAATAGCGGAAATTGAGGAGATCACGCCTACCGAAGCCGCAAGGCCGATACATTTTACTATCTGTTTCTCCTGGGAGATAAGAGCGAGACCGCAGGTTATATTAATATAGAACATAACCCAGATCCCGATATAGTTTGTGAGAGGCTTTGTCCTGAGCACCTCCATGATCCCGGGCTTCTTCTCACCGCTTGCGGGCTCATGCCAGTCGTCGGGCTTCTTAAGAAGAAGATGCCCCACAAACATCATAACGAAATATACGCACCCCAGAATCCAGAACATTTTGTATATGCCGCTTCCGTCTTCATATTTTGCAAGTATGTTAGTCATGATAGGGCTTGCTATAGCTTTGGCAGCTCCAAAGCCGGCAACCGCAAGACCGGTGGCAAGTCCCTTTTTATCCTGGAACCAGAGCATCAGTGTCTTTACCGGAGACAGATAACCGGTACCAAGACCGATTCCCATGATGAAACCATAGCTTATATAAATGCCTATGAGTGCCAGAGGACTGCCCTTATGACTGCCCCCGTAATTGATAAACACTCCCGTGAGCAGCATTCCTGCCGTAAAGCATACAGTCGCTATGAGCGAGGACTTATGGATATCTCTTTCAACGATATTCCCAAGGAAAGCTGCGCTCATCCCGAGGAAGAAGATCGCAAAGGAAAACGCCCATTCCGTCGCTCCCTTTGAGAAACCGATGTAATCAGCTATCTCCTGACTGAACACCGACCAGCAATATACCGTTCCGATACTGCAATGAAGAAGGAGTGCCGGAATAGCGGCCCTGAACCATTTATTAGTCCGCCATCCTCCCTGCTTCTCAATATTTTCCGCCATTTTTACTACCTCCCTGTTTTCTGTTTTCTTACGGTGGAGCCCTGCGCCTTAACCATTAAAGCATTCTGCGGCCATGATCACACACCCATGCTCTGGCAAATACGGTATCGGTTCACATCCGATCCGATCCTGTGGCTGCCATTCAGTCTGAATGACACTCCCGTAAATAATTGTAGGTGGATTTCGAAATACATTTTAATTAATTTCACCCAAAAAGGCAATAGCCGCAGAGCCATACTGTTAAGGAAATGTATAAATCATTATGCGATAAGTCCGGCTTTATCAGTCCGTTGCTTCTTATTCCGCAAAATTTGTCAACAACTGCCGGTATAATTGTGATATAATCACTTTAAATATGTAAGAAGCCGGTTCAGGCAATGTCTTTATACCGGTTCAGAACGGTAAAAGACACCGCCTTTAATACAAGGCTTCTAAATAATCTTACAGAAAGGAACAGACCATGGATAATCTGGAATTAAAAAAGACCGCCAATGAGATCCGCAAAGGTATTGTTACTGCCGTGCATGCAGCTAAGGCAGGACATCCCGGCGGATCGCTTTCATGTGCGGATATTATGACCTACCTCTATTTTGAGGAAATGAATATCGATCCCAAGGATCCTAAAAAGGCCGACAGGGATCGTTTTGTACTGTCAAAGGGACACTGCGCTCCCGCCCTCTATTCAGCGCTCGCATACAGAGGCTTCTTCCCCGTAGAGGAGCTTACCACTTTAAGAAAGCTTGGCTCACATCTTCAGGGGCATCCCTGTATGCAGCATACTCCCGGCGTTGACATGAGCAGCGGCTCCCTGGGACAGGGCATCTCGGTTGCAACGGGAATGGCTCTTTCAGGCAAGATGTCAGGCGACTCCTTCAGGGTCTATACCATGCTCGGCGACGGCGAGCTAGCCGAAGGCCAGGTCTGGGAAGCTGCGATGTTTGCCGGCTTTAAGAAGTTAGACAATCTTGTATGCATTATCGACAATAACGGTCTTCAGATCGACGGTCCCATTACCGAGGTCTGCGATTCCAATCCAATAGATAAGAAATTCGAGGCTTTTAATTTCCATGTAATCACGATAAACGCCCATGACTTCGACGAGATAAGAGCCGCCTTCAAGGAGGCCAGGGAAACCAAGGGCATGCCCACCGCTATCATAGCAAAGAGTATAAAGGGCAAGGGCGTATCCTTCATGGAAAACAGCGTCGCATGGCACGGCGTAGCCCCTAATGATGAGGAATACGCGACAGCTATGGCAGATCTTGAGAAAGTAGGTGAAGCATTATGTCAGAAGTAAAGAAAATCGCAACCAGAGCAAGCTATGGCAACGCCCTTGTAGAGCTTGGCAAGGAACACGACGATCTCGTAGTGCTGACGGCTGATCTGGCGGCAGCTACCAAAACGGGCGTATTTCAGAAGGCTTTTCCGGACAGGCATATAAACTGCGGCATCGCGGAATGCAACATGACGGATATCGCGGCGGGCTTATCCCTTACGGGCAAGGTTCCGTTCTGCAGCTCCTTTGCCATGTTTTCGGCAGGCCGTGCTTTTGAGCAGGTAAGGAACTCCATCGGCTATCCTCATCTTAATGTTAAGATAGGCGCAACCCATGCCGGGATCTCAGTAGGCGAAGACGGTGCTTCCCATCAGTGTAACGAGGATATAGCCCTTATGAGGACCATCCCCGGGATGACCATAATATCTCCCGCTGACGATGTTGAAGCCAGGGCTGCGGTTAAAGCCGCTTATGAATATGTAGGACCTGTTTATCTTCGTTTTGGGCGTGCGGGCGTGCCTGTATTCAATGACGAAGCCACCTATAAGTTTGAAATGGGCAAAGGTATCGTATTAAAGGAAGGCAAGGATGTCACGATCATAGCGACCGGCCTTACCGTTCCCGAATCCATGGAGGCCGCAAAGCTTCTCGCAAACGACGGGATCGACGCCGAGGTCATCAACATCCATACGATCAAGCCTATCGATGAGGAACTGATAATCGCCTCCGCAAAGAAGACCGGAAAGGTTGTTACGGCTGAAGAGCATTCAGTAATAGGCGGACTCGGAAGTGCCGTCTGCGATGTTCTTTCCGAAAAATGCCCCACTCTTGTAAAGAAGATCGGCATGCAGGATGTATTCGGAGAATCAGGCTCTGCTTCTGCTCTTATCCATAAGTATCAGCTTGATGCAGAGGGTATCTACAATCAGGTAAAGGAGTGGATGAAATAAATATGAATAAGGTTACTTACGACTACAGCAAAGCCGCTCCTTTTATAAGCGATCAGGAAGTAGAGCTTATGAGCAGGCTTGTCGCTGATGCGAAAAAGACCCTGGTTGAAAAAAGCGGAGCCGGAAACGATTTCTTAGGATGGATAGACCTTCCGGTTGATTATGATAAGGAAGAGTTTGACCGCATCCTTAAGGCCGCGGATAAGATAAAGAATGATTCCGAGGTTCTTATCGTTATAGGAATAGGCGGCTCTTATCTCGGGGCAAGGGCAGCTATCGAATTTTTAGGCCACAGCTTTTATAATGTTGTGTCCAAAGATATCAGAAAAGCTCCGGAGATCTATTTTGCCGGAAACAGCATCAGCAGCACCTATCTGAAGCATCTGATGGATGTCGTCGGAGACCGTGACTTCTCCATAAATATGATCTCAAAGTCAGGCACGACAACGGAACCTGCCATCGCTTTCCGCGTATTCAAGGAAAAGCTTGAGAAGAAATACGGAAAGGAAGGGGCTGCGGGAAGGATCTATGCGACAACCGACAGGGCAAGAGGATCTCTAAAGAATCTTGCCAATGAGGAAGGCTATGAGAGCTTTGTTGTTCCCGATGACGTAGGCGGACGTTTCTCGGTCCTTACCGCGGTAGGCCTGCTGCCTATAGCCGTAAGCGGAGCTGATATCAAAAAGCTCATGGAGGGCGCGGCTTCAGCGAGAGAAAACTGCCTGAACGCCGGGTTTGAGGATAACGATTCCCTTAAGTATGCCGCTATACGCAACATTCTTTTAAGAAAGGGAAAACAGATAGAGATCATGGCCAACTACGAGCCGGGTGTCCATTACATTTCCGAGTGGTGGAAGCAGCTCTACGGCGAGAGCGAAGGCAAGGATCAGAGAGGTATCTTCCCTGCTTCCGTTGATCTTACCACGGATCTTCATTCCATGGGACAGTTTATCCAGGACGGTTCCAGGAACCTTTTCGAGACTGTAATTAACATTGAAAAGTCACGCGAAGAGATTATCATAGGGGAGGAACCCGTTGATCTTGACGGCCTTAATTATCTTGCCGGCAAAGATGTCGACTTCGTCAACAAGAGCGCAATGAACGGAACCATCCTCGCACATACCGACGGAGCTGTACCCAACACTGTCGTTAACATCCCCGAAGTCAACGAATATTATCTCGGACAGCTTTTCTATTTCTTTGAATTTGCCTGCGGGGTAAGCGGATATGTTTTAGGCGTTAATCCGTTCAACCAGCCGGGTGTTGAGAGCTACAAGAAGAATATGTTCGCTCTCCTCGGAAAGCCGGGCTATGAAGAACAGAGAGAAGCCCTGTTGAAGAGACTTTAAGTTACGTCATATTTTCCGAAAACGGCCCGCTTTCCGCGGGTCGTTTTCCTTAACTGTAATAAACGGACAGGATTTACCAAGGTAAATCCCTTATTGCCGAAAACACATAAAAGACATATGTTTTCGGACCAAAAAAATTTTTTACGGAGAAAGCAATAGTGTCCTTAGCCTGCAAGGGCAGTTATTATGTTCCGGGTGGCATTATCCCTGCAGCCCCGGACGCTTTGAAGGATATTTACGGATGCTTAAGATCGTATCGAATAATAATACGTCAAGGAGACTTACATGAAAATCGTAGCTTTGGAACTGAAAAATATAGGCTCTGACGTGGATCTGTCGAAATATACCGCATTTGGCGATTTTGTCAGCTATCAGACCACTTCCCCTGAGGAGATCCCTGACAGGATAAGGGATGCCGATATCGTTATCCTAAACAAGCTTCCAATGAATGAAAAAAACCTTAAAGGAGCAAAGAATCTGAAGCTTTTATGCGAAACCGCCACGGGAACAGATAATATCGACATTTCATACTGCAGTGGAAGAGAAATAAAGGTCTGTAATGTAAAAGGCTATTCAACTTCAAATGTTGTACAACATACTTTTGCCTCATTTTTCTATGTTTATGAGAAGCTCAGACACTATGATGATTATGTAAAGTTGGGCAATTACTGCAAGAGCGATATCTTCTCGTATTTTGACATGCATTTTAATGAGCTTTCGGGAAAAACCTGGGGGATCACGGGTCTCGGGGAAATAGGACGGGGAGTCGCAAAAGTCGCATCCGCCTTCGGATGCAGGGTTATATATTATTCAACCAGCGGAAAAAACAGCAGCAGCGAATATGAAAGAGTAGATTTCGATACCCTTCTTCGGGAATCCGATATTATCTCTATACATGCCCCGTTAAACGATAACACTCGCTGTCTTTTTTCCGGGGATGCCTTCCGGAAAATGAAGAATACCGCTTATCTGATAAATATGGGCCGGGGACCGATCGTCGATGAGAAAGCTCTTATATATGCCCTGAACAATAATCTCATAGCCGGTGCAGCTCTTGATGTAATAGAAAAAGAGCCTATGAGTCCCGACAGTGTGTTGTTAAGCTTTAAGGACAGCAACCGCCTGCTTGTTACGCCCCACATTGCCTGGGCCTCGGTCGAAGCAAGGCAGAGGCTTATGGACGAGGTATACAAAAACATCGAAGCATTCATTAATAAGGAAGAGCGAAACACAGTCAACTGAACGCTCTTCCCGTATAAATCTCATATCCGTAAAGGTCAGTCATTCAGGCTGTCGGTAAATCTCTTGAAATAAAGGCGGCCTTTTTCATCGTTCTTAAATACTCCGGCATCCTCTAAAACGCCCACAAATACCTTTCCGACCTCATCCCGCAAAATCTCATCGATATTGTCTTCATTTATGCGGCCTTCATATTTTGGAAGGAACTCATCCACCCAGTCGGCATGCTTTTCAAGAACTTCATTCGATCTGATATCCCTTCCTACTTTATTGAAAAGGGTTTTTGCCCCTGAAATATCTGACATACCCTCTCCAGAGTCGAGGGCTTTAAGAATACAGGTCTTAAGCCCCGAAAGCTCATCGCGAAGCCTTGAGGGAAGAATGGCAAGCCCCATTACCTCTATGCCGCCTATGTTTTCTTTCTTGATATGGTGGTACTCGTTCCTGGGATGATACACTCCAAGCGGCCTTTCGGGCGTAGTAATATTGTTTCTGAGGGTAAGATCCATCTCATAGAGATCCCCCCTCCGCCTTGCTATGGGTGTTATCGTATTATGCGGAACACCGTCTGTATATGCGTATATGAAAGCCTCCTCGTCCGTATACTCCCTCCATCTGGAAAGAATGAAATCCGCAAACTCCACAAGCCTGACCGGATCTTTGGAGCTTATCCTGATAACGGAAAGCGGCCAATGGACTATGTTTGTCTTAACATCCTCAAAGCCCTTTACAGAAAAGCTTCTTTCCTCCTCTGCCCTTGCTATCGGAAATTCATAATTTCCGCCCTGGAAATGCTCGTGACTTAATATGGAGCCTCCGACTATTGGAAGATCGGCATTCGAGATTATTATATAATGAGGAAACTGCCTTAGGAAATCAAAGAGCTTTTCAAAAGCGCTCTTATTAATCACCATCGGAACATGCTTACTGTTTAAAAGTATGCAATGCTCATTATAATAAACATAGGGAGAATACTGGAAGCCCCATTTTTCCCCGCAGATATCAACGGGAATAATCCGGTGGTTCTCCCTTGCGGGATGATCAAGTCTTCCCGCGTAACCTTCGTTTTCAATACAGAGCTGGCATTTCGGATAACCGGACTGTTTGGCCTTCCCTGCCGCAGCTATCGCCTTCGGATCCTTTTCCGGCTTGGAAAGATTGATCGTAATATCAATATCTCCGTACTCTGAAGCTGTAACCCATTTAATATCCTTCTTTATCCTATAATCCCTGATATAATTTGAGGCCTTCGAAAGCTCATAATAATAGTCTGTCGCCTCTTTGGGCGATACCGCATATTTTTCGCGAAATACCCTGATCACCTCCGACGGCCTTGGTACAAAGCAGTTCATCACGTTTGTATCGAACAGATCCCTGTACACAACAGAGTCGCCATCCATCAATCCGTTTTCAAACGCATAGTCGCAGATCTCATCGAGAAGTGTTTCCAGATTTTTCGATTTTTCCCTGATCTTCTCCCTGTCTTCGGGTTCCTCGTATTCATTCAGTTTTAATATACCCAACAAAAGATTTACAGAGTAGATCCGCTCCTCCTCGGCAATAAGATGATTATTTACCGCATATTCGGCCAGAGCCGCTATGGTTGTATTTATCATATCAGAGTCCTTCTCCCGGTTAGTATAGTTTCTTTTTCAGATATCATTTATCCGGCATTTTAAGTCCCGGTAGGGATCCTTTTATATCTGAAATAAAGGATCCTTTGTTCCTGTTACCCCTTTTACGGTCTCATATCCTTACGAAAGCACGGCCCGTCCGCCGTATTTTCTTATCCTGAGCACATGGCAGGCTCCTTCTCCGAAGTATTTTTCTATCCCGGTCTTATATTCATCCACAAGCTCATTGGGAACGAAAACCTGGATAGTTCCTCCGAAACCGCCGCCGTGGATCCTGTACGCTCCCCTTCCTTCAAGGATCTTCTCTGAAAGCGCAAGCCCTATGGGAACTCCCTGATTTTGAACATCAGAGGCTGCATATACATTCTGGAGATATTTAAAGGAACTGTCGCCCGATTCGATGATAAGCTTCTTAAATTCCTCAAAATCTCCCTTTTCCAGTGCCTTTACCTGCTTCCCGACCCTTTCGTGATCCGCAAAGAAATGGATAGCCCTGAGTACCGCCCTGTCGCCTGTCTGTTTTCTGACTTCAGGAAGTTTCTCATAAAATGCGGCAGGGTCTACCTCCCTTAAGTAATTGCAGCCAAAAAACTCCGATACCTTTCTCATTTCGACCGTAACTGCGGCGTATTCGGGCGTAAGATCGCTATGATCCCCTTTTATGTCCACAATGCAGAGCGCATGCCCAAATTTATCAAAATCGACACTGAGTTTATTTACGATCGGCGCTCCCGGATCCTTAAAATCTATATTGACTAAGCTTCCGACGCTTGAAGCCATCTGATCCATCAATCCGCAGGGCTTTCCGAAATATTCATTTTCGGAATACTGGGAGGCCTGAGCGATATATACCGGGGAAACTGTCATATCGTTATAGAGGCCGGAAAGTATGGTCCCTATAAGGACCTCAAAAGCCGCAGACGAAGAAAGTCCCGAGCCCCCCATGACCTCGCTGGTCATATACGCTTTAAACCCTCCGATATTGTAACCGTCCTCTGAAAACCTGGCGGCGACGCCTCTTATCAGAGCCTCGGATGTGCCTTTTTCCTCCTCCTTCGCTTTAAGCTCATTCATGGAGATCGGCTTTATATCATAGGTTCCCGACATGACTTTTATTATATTGTCATCTGTCTTAACCACTACAGCGATAATATCCAGATTGATCGCGGCAGCAAGCACGGCTCCATGCTGATGATCCGTATGGTTTCCGCAGATCTCGGTCCTTCCGGGGGCGGAATAAATACTTATTTCCTTCTCCCCGTACAGCTCTTCAAACTTTTCAACAGCTTCGATATATCTTGTGCGCTGATGCTCCAGTACCGCCTCATCGACATAGATATCCTTTAGAAGCTCCTTGTATTCGTTGTTCTTTAAAGCCCTGACGGCTTCCGATGAAAGCATATCGAATCCTCCTTATATATACTCGCCGCCCGTAAAACTGTAACTTAAGTCCTGCAGATCCTGCGTCAGCCTGTTTATAAACTGTACTCCCGTGTGCAGGCTTTAATCTTTGTCGGTCCTCCTGTTTTCCAGCCGGATCATTATCTTTCCATTTTTCACGGCAGCATAAGATATCTTTAAATCCTTATGTTTTTTATTCATATAGCTTCCTACATTTTATCAAAATACTGGAATATTATCCATATTTTTGATACAATATTAAAAGAATTTCGACACTTTTTACAAATGAATATCATTACAGGCCATACACAATCACAGCTGAGAAAGGAACCATATGATTTCCAACCAGACCATACAAAATTGCATTGACGATATACACAACATTTCCAAACTTGATTTTCTTGTTACCGATTCCCTGGGAAATGTGATCGCCCAGACCGACGAGGAAAAGCTCATAGATAAAAGCGTTCTTTTAAGCTTCATGCAGTCTCCCGCGGAGGTTCAGGAAATGAAGGGACAGCTTCTCTTCAAGGTAAACGATGAAGGACAGCTAAGCCATATCCTTGCGGTGTTTGGAGAAGGAGAAGCCTTCCTGGTGGGAAAGCTTACGGCAAACCAGCTTCAGAACCTGATCGTGGCCTACAAGGACAGGATTGATAAAAACAGTTTTTATCAGAATCTGCTGCTCGACAACCTTCTGCTCGTGGATATCTATAACAGGGCCCAGAAGCTTCATATCGAAGCGGTCCAGTCGAGATGTGTCTTTGTTATTGAGATAAAGCCTGAAAAAAACCATGTGGCCCTGGAAATGGTAAAGGAGCTCTTCAACCAGCAAAACGGCGATTATGTGACAAGCGTTGACGAAAATCATATCGTTGTTATTAAGTCGGTGGAAAATCCGGGTGAGTACGCCACAGAGCTTGACGAAACCGCTAAAATGCTCATAGACATGCTCGCATCGGAAGCAATGGAAAATGCCCGGGTGGCCTATGGCACGGTTGTTAATGAAATAAAAGGGATTTCCAAATCTTATAAGGAAGCGACCATGGCTTTGGATGTGGGAAAGATCTTCTACGCTGAAAAAAGTATTGTCGCCTACAGCTCCCTTGGAATAGGAAGGCTTATCTACCAGCTTCCCGTAAACCTCTGTAAAATGTTTATAAATGAGATCTTCGGGGAAGCTGCTTTGGACGAGCTGGATGAGGAGATCCTTATTACAGTAAATAAATTCTTTGAAAACAGCCTGAATGTTTCCGAAACCTCCAGACAGCTCTATATTCACAGAAATACGCTCGTATACAGGATCGAAAAGCTGGAAAGAGCAACGGGTCTTGATGTGAGGGTCTTTGAGGATGCGCTGACCTTAAAGCTTGCTTTGATGGTTGAAAGCTATATCAAATATATGGACGAGCCGGTAAGCTGATCTTTTCGTATTATTGGCCCGATCTGTTAAAACATCCCTGCGGGATATGTATACACAACTTTTTTAATCTGTTTGAAATTTATAACCGGTAACGGGTGTGCACCGGCTTTGTTAAAAATAAATAACCCGCCCTAATCAATACCTCTTACATATGCTTTAACATCATATTTTTCGAGCTGCCCGGCAATGCCCTGCAGCTCTTCTTTATTATATGAGGTCAGGGTATGAAGCCTGACATATTCGGAATCTTTGAATGCCTGTAGATAGTAGTTTTTACAGCCTCTTATCATCTCTCCGATCTCTTCAAATACCTTAAAAGTATGGTATTCTCTGACGACTGTAGTCCTGAATTCATAAGGAATTCTTTCTGAAAGAAGAATATCAATGCTCTGCCTGAGCCTGTCTGTATCAACCCGGGAAATTCCGGCAACCTGGGGATAATTATTAAGTGACGTTTTAATATCCATTGCAACATAATCTGTCAGACCATCCCTGATCAATATACCCAACATTTCAGGATTTGTCCCGTTAGTATCAAGTTTAACCAGAAAACCGAGCCGCTTTATCCTTTCCATAAAATCCGGAAGCTCCTTGTACAGGGTCGGCTCGCCTCCTGTAATACATACTCCGTCAAGGATCCCTTCTCTTTTTTTCAGGAAAGACAGAATCTCTTCCTCGGAAATCCGGGGAAGACCTTCAAAATCCTCGACTATATTCATATTATGGCAATAAGAACACCGGAAGTTACAGCCGGCTATAAATATAGTGGCTGCTACCTTTCCGGGATAATCAAGAAGCGTGGTTTTCTGAAGGCCGCAGATTTGCAAGGCAGGCTCCTTTCCTATATACTATGTAACATATGACCCTCACATCATTGTGATGTGAAAGCCAAAAGTGATATCATCATTGTATTGTGATCATCATAAGATATCTGCCCGATCTACACACAATAACAGAATTATAAGAAAATAAGCATAGGAACGCAAGATGACTATTGACGAAAAATTTATGAAGCAGGCCCTGAAGCAGGCTGAAAAAGCGCTCGCGATAAACGAGGTGCCCATAGGCTGCGTTATAGTTTATGAAGGAAAAGTGATCGCAAGAGGATATAACCGTAGGAAGGCTGACAAAAACACTCTGTCTCATGCGGAACTCATCGCCATCCGGAAGGCCAGTAAAAAGCTCGGAGACTGGCGCCTTGAAGGCTGTACCATGTATGTGACCTTAGAACCCTGTCAGATGTGTGCCGGAGCCATAGTCCAGTCAAGGATCGACCGCTGCGTTATCGGCTGCATGAGCCCGAAATCAGGCTGTGCCGGCTCTATACTTAACCTTCTGCAGATGGACGAATTCAATCATAAGACAGAAATAGAAAAGGGTGTGCTTGAGGAAGAATGCAGCAGCCTGCTTTCTGGCTTTTTTGCGGATCTGCGCACAGCGCTCAAAGAGGAAAAAACAGCCTCTCTTACATAAAAACAACGGAACCCGCCTGTTTTTCATATTCAGTTCATACAAGCAGCTTCAGCCTGTTTTTGCTGACGGATAGCTTTAGCTTTCTGCTCCTGCTCCCGGCCTCTCCGTCTACATGAATATGGCAGAGTTTAGATGTGTGGATCACGGCTTTCTCTGCCTTAAAAATATCAATCTGTGGAAATCCGGTATGCCGTCCTTTTAAAGCAGTCGGAAACATCCTGAAAAATTTTGCCGGACCGATCCCGTTTACAACACAGAAGTCAAGCATTCCGTCATCATCCGCTGCTTCAGGACAGAACATGAAACCTCCGCCTTCATATCGATGATTCATGCACACGGCAAAGAGGCAGTCGTCATATATCCGTTCCTTACCGTCACCGGTTTCTATCCTGCATACAAACCGTCTGTTTTTTATGATAAGGAAAATGGCAACGGTAATATAAATGAGCTTACCAAGGCCTATACCGTTAAGAACTCTTTTAAGCCTTGAATGATCCACATAATAGCAGCTTTCCGCGTCAAAGCCGATGCCGGAGCTGATGTTAAAAAGCCTCTTCTTTTCACCTGCCCTGGCTTCCCCGATATCTATGGTCCTTATCGTTTTCCGGGATACGATCCTTAAGGCGGCCTTCTTTGCATTCTTCGGAAGCCCTAACCCTCTCGCAAGATCATTTCCGCTTCCGGCAGGAATATACCCGATCCTGGTATGCTCAAAATCCGCTATCCCGTTAATCGCTTCGTTCATGGAACCGTCACCGCCAATGATAACGATATCCGTATATTTTCCGTCCTTTTCCCCCGAAGCTTCCGCCGTAAGCTTTGCGACGATGTCCTGTATGCTCTTTTTCCCTCCGGAATAGATGACCTCATACGCAATCCCCGCCTGCCGGAAAACCGGTTCTGTTTTCTCAAAGATCTTTCTGCCCCTACCTCCTCCGGTAACGGGATTAACAACGATATACAAACTGTTTTAAAGCCTCCTTACCGATTATGTTTTTTATAAATCTGATAAATTATAAAAGTGCCTGAGCCTGTTACTGACTATCAGCAGATTAGCCAATGGCAACAAGATCTGACAGACTCTGATCACATATATTTTAAAGCCTTTGCGGCATGATAACAAGTATATCGCAAATATATCGGGGCTTAATGATAACTTGCGGTTACTGTTCAGTCCCGAGCCACGCATTTACTGCGTGGCTCGGGCAGATAATGTAAATATAGCCAACAGCACATCGTCCATCGCCGAAGGCGATTAAGGAGTGACGATGTGCGTTACAATAAAACGCTGATCAGGCGCTGAATTGTAACTGCTTGCGCACTGCACCGGTTCTATGATACAATAATTCTATTCTGCAGCCGGGGAAGTAGCGGCTCCCTGTACCTGAAATCCGCTATAGCAGGGGTGATATCCTGCCGAGGCTGCCTATTTTCATAGCTGCCCTGTTTTTGACAGTGCTGAGATCCGGGTCTTGCGCAATAGGACTCCGTGAACCGTGTCAGGTCAGGAATGAAGCAGCACTAAGCAGATGTTCCTATGTGCCGCAAGGGTGCCTGGGTTGAGCTGGCTTAGCAGGTAACGTGTGAAGAGAAGCGGTCGACGCAGGATGCAGAAGTTCCAACTTTCCAAAGGAAAGTTGGAACGACAAAAAACATCTTTAGATGTTTTTTGCGCGAATCCGAGCTTTAGCGAGGATTCACCTTTCTAATATTGTCAAGAAAAATTCGAGCGACAAAAAACATCTTTAGATGTTTTTTGCGCGAATCTGAGCTTTAGCGAAGATTCGCCTTTCTTAATATTGTCAAGGAAAATTCGAACGACAGAAATTTTCTTTAGAAAATTTCTGCGTGAACCCGAGCTTTAGTGAAGTTCCAACTTTCCAAAGGAAAGTTGGAACGACAAAAAACATCTTCAGATGTTTTTTGCGTGAATCCGAGCTTCAGTGAGGATTCACCTTTGTTATATTACAATTAAAATCCGAGCGACTTCATATAACAACCATGATCCACGAAATCCACCCTAAAAAATACAACCCCTCATTTACTTTTAAAAAGGCTTCCGACTCCGACTATGCCCTGGCATATGATAAGAACAGTGTCCTTGCATACATAGAAAACGGCCGGATATTTCTTCCGAAATTCTCCGACCTTAAGGAGCTTGAATTCATGAAGCCTCAATACAAAAAGATCCTGGACAATGCCTATTATCTTTTTGCCATTTCAGAGGAAAACTACTTCCTGGCCGATCCCGACTTAAAGACCTTTCCTGTTATGGAAAACAGCGAACAGCTGATCACAAGAGCCAATGCCTTAAGCGATAATGAGAGGCTTTTCTTTACAATGAATATAAACCGTTTGCGGGATCTTCTGTTTGTTGAATCGGCAAATAATATCAAATCCCTTTCAGCAGACCCGGGCTCCATGACCCCGGTCATTTTTGCGGCCGCAACGGGTTCACATATGGCCTGGTGGAAACGTTCAAGAAGATATTGCGGATTCTGCCGTGCTGAAACCGAACCTTCCAAAACGGAACGCGCCATGGTCTGTCCTGCCTGCGGGAATATAGAATATCCGAAGATCTCTCCCGCAATAATCGTAGCTATTATTAAAAAAGGTAAAACCCCGGATGAGGACAGGCTTTTGCTTGTGCGGAACAATTACGGAAGCTACAGGAAGCTTGCTCTCGTTGCAGGCTTTGTTGAGATAGGAGAATCCTTTGAACAGGCCATACACCGCGAAGCGCTTGAAGAAACCGGTTTAAAGGTGAAAAATCTGAAATATTACAAAAATCAGCCCTGGGGCTTATCCTATGCCCAGATGATAGGCTTCACAGCCGAGCTCGACGGAGATGACACCATAAAGCTTCAGGAAAATGAGCTTTCCGAAGGCGGATGGTACTTAAGGAGCGAGGTCCCCAATAATCCCTCCTGCCTGAGCGTCGGAAATGAAATGATACATATGTTCAGGATCGGTATGTTATAAAAGTTCAGAGGATTTTTAAAACCCTTTATCTGCAGACTATACCATATTATGATCCCAAATGATAATTAACTGATCGCATTTGTATATTGCTCCCAATAACGCAGGATATATTGGTCATCAACTTCTTTATCAATCCAGCGTTTTAATTCATTCTCTTCATCAAGCAGTTCTTTTTGTCTTTTAATATTCTTTGGATCGGAATTAGTCATAGAAATAAGATCATGTATTTTATTTAAATATACCCCGGAACTATCCCTGGAAGCCCTTCCATTCAGATAATTATTCCTTGATCTTATCATTCGGACTACTTCACCGTGAATATTTGACAATTGCTCCTTGATCTCAAGTGAATACCATAATTCTTTTGACATTTTTCTTACCGTATCCAGCTCTTAAGTATCTCAAACAGTTCCTCCACTATCCCGGGATCTGTTATTTCTCTGCCTCTTCCTATCCCCAAATCTCTGTTTCGTTCAATATTCGGATGGGCCTCCCAGATTATCTCCAGGGGATCCTTCATTATATTTCCGCCAAATATATCATCTGACTTGGATCCATCATCATATAATTCATATTCAAGATCAATATGCATATCCGCATCGATCGCTATAACTCTCCTTTTCCGGTCAATGCAGAACTTAACCATATCATCATAATAATGATTATGATTATCCCATATATCATTTATATCCATTATTTCAGATATTATCATAGCTCTTGATCATATTATCAGATATATTCAATATTCCTGCTATCCGAATACAAAAGAAACAAACCAAAAAATCCATATATACCGGAATTTTCCTGCTCTTTATACAGAATAACACAGAAAAATCTCAATAGTCAAATCTCCATAAAAAACCACAGAAATGACCTGCTCATTCCTTTTTGGATCCGGACCCGTCCGGTTCTGAGACCTTTTCAGCTTCTTCAGCTTTTTCAGCTTTTTCTTCGATATCCTTATCTTCTTCCTTTTCTTCCGATTCGTTGTTCATATTGTCGATATTTTCGATATATATCTCGTCAGCTTCCTTATTTTTCATCTTCTTTTTACGTTTTTTATCCTTTTTATCCTTCCGCTCAAATATCAGATAGAAATTAGGAAGCAGAAGGAGGGTAAGCAGGGTGGAAGCTATGAGACCGCCCACGATAACCACGGCCATGCCCTGCATGGTCTCGGTATTCTTTGCAAGCTTTAGCGCGACGGGAAGCATCGAAAGCTCCGTAGTAAGAGTCGTGATAAGGATAGGCCTGAGCCTGTCGCGGCCTGCATGGGCAAGAGCCTCCTTTACCTCCTCGCCTTCTTCCCTGAACTGATTGGCCGTGTCGATATAAATGATTCCGTTATTAACGACAAGCCCGGCCAACATCATGATACCAAGGAGCACAGTCATGGAAACCTTAACGTTCAGAAGAAGTAAAAGCAGGATGGAGCCAATGCCCGCAAAGGGGATACAGAGCATTATAAGCAGCGAATAGGCTATTGATTCAAACTGTATCGCCATGACCATGAATACCAGATAAAATGCTATCATAATAGCCTGCCCGATATCGGAGAATTCGTCATTCATTGTTTCCGTTATCGAGTTTTCAATAAAATTGGCTCCCTCCGGAAGCACAAGGGCATCCAGACGCTCATGCACACCGTCCATAATAACGTCCTTTGTCTCCGCCGTCATAAGAGCTGTTATAGAGGCGCTGAACCTGCCGTTGGTCCTTGAGACAGTCTGCGCCGCCTGGGTAAAGCTTATATCTGCTACTTCCGAAAGAGGCACCTCCACGCCCGAAGAATTTGTAAAAGTCATTGCCCTTACATCATCAAGCGACAGGAAAAAGTCTTTCGGATATTCCACCTTTATATCATATTTGACATGGTCTATAGTCAGCTCCCCCGCATCAGCTCCGTTCATATTGGCATAGATCATCTGGGAAAGCTGGGCGGCATTCAACCCCTTTGCCCTCGCCATCTGGGGATCGATATCAATCTTTACCTTTGCGCCCGCTCCTTCCACCGAGGAGGTCACGGACAGTATTCCGTCAGTACTCTCTAAAATCTGCGTAACCGCTTCGCTCGCTTTCCTCAGAGAATTGAGATCGTCTGCGGCAATATCTATCTCTTCGCTTCCCCCCATATTCATCTGAGACATGCCCGTGGTAGAGCCCGAGCTTACGGTAATCTCGCAAAGAGCCGAAAAATCCCCGAGTGCTTCATTCCATTCATCTACGATCTCCTGGGTGGTCCTCTCAACCTCATCCGCCTTGTATGCCGTAACAGACGCGCTCGAAGAGGATTCTGATATGGTAATGCTGTGCTTCTTTGCAAGCCCGCTTTCCTCTACGAACTCTTCAAGCTCTTTTACTGTCTGGTCCATCGCTTCCAGACTTAAGTTAGGGCGGAATGTCACGCTTATGTCTATGATACCCTCATCCGTAGCGGAAAGAAGCTCTGTTCTTAACGTAGTTGCCAACAGGATCGAGACGGCAAAAATGGCGATCGCGGTAAGAACAACGATAACATTATGCTTCATTATCCTTTTGAGGAGCCTCACATATACCTTTGCCACCTTATCTATCAGCTTTGTGACAGGATTGTTTAATCTCTCAACCGGCCTGTATATGGAAAAGAAGAAGGGAACAAGGGTGGTTGCGCAGAGAAGGGATGCTATGAGAACAAAAACAATGGTAAAGCCCAGATCCCTGAAAAGCTGGCCGGAAAGCCCCTCTAACATTGCAAGCGGCAGATATACTACCACAGTGGTTATCGTCGAGCCTACTATCGACCCCATTACGACCTTCGTTCCTTCCAGAGCCGCTTCCTTAAACCCGAAGCCATCCTCCTGCTTTCTGAAACAAAGCTCTATTACCACTACGGCATTATCCGTGATCATACCTATGGAAAGCACAAGTCCGACCATGGAAACCACGTTCATGGTTATTCCGGCAAAATACATGCAGACAAGGGCCGCTATCAGGGATATGGGCATCGTGCTTCCGACTATGAGCGAGCCCTTTATATCTCCGAAGAAAATAAAAATAACTGCCATAGCAAGCAAAACGCCTTCCATCAGGGTCTTAAATACCGATTTCAGGGTGGACACGATCTCATCGGCGCTGTCGTTTATGACCTCGACCGTTATATCGGGATTTGATGCCTTGAAATCATCCAATATGCTGTTTATCTGTCTCGAAAGGGATACAGAAGAGGAAGACTGTTTACGCTTAAGCCCAATGCTTATATTGTCATTCCCGTCATAACGTGAGAGCTGTGTCTTATCCGATACTCCGTAGCTTATATCACAGACATCGTAAAGATGTATGGTCTCTCCCTTTGAAGTGGTTATCGGGATCTGCTTAAGTTTTTCGATATCATTAAAGCGGACCTCGCTTTCCATATTGAGGACCTGCTCTCCATAGGATACGCTTCCTGCCGGCATTGAATAATTCATACCCGTTATCGCGCCTACCACGGAATTCTGAGTTATCCCGTATTGGCCCGCATATTCAGGTATAAGGCGAATGGCAATATAACGCTCATCTCCTCCGGATATGGAAATGTCCGCAAGAGCCGATGCCCTCCTGAGCTGAGGCTCAAGCTTGTCGTTTACAAGGTTGAGAAGATCTATGTTCTGCGCGTCGGTGGATACGGAAATGGTCATATCATCGACGGAATCCATATCCAGCTCCAGAATCGTAGGAGTTCCCGCACTGTCCGGGAGATCGTCTATTATCGCGTCAATCTTTGTCCTCAGGCTGTCATGAGCCTCCGATATGTCAGTTCCGTAATCAAACCTGAGCATCAGGTAGCCATAGCTTTCATAGGCCTGGGTACGTGACTGCCTTAAGCCTGTGACATTAGAGGTGGCGTCCATGATCTTTTCAAGCACATTCTCATCCACCTCTTCAGGAGAGGCTCCGGGATAGGTTGCCATGACAACCAGCATCGGAACGCTTATATCAGGCATAAGCTTAAGCTGCATGCTGTTGACTGCGACCAGGGAAAACAAAATCAGCGCAACGAGGCTCACTATAACCGTTACAGGTCTTTTTATCGCCGCTTCGGTAAGCTTTTTCATTCCCCGATCACCACCACTATATCGTCTTTCCTGCTCACTCCATGCTCCGCAATGACCCTGATCCCGTCCTTAAGCTTTGCTCCCCAGCTTGTAATAACAAATTCATCCCGGGAAAGTCCTTCCTTTATCTCGACAGAGCCTCCCTCCGAAAGACCGATCTTAACATCCCTTCTCCTTGCTGTTCCCTTCTCATTGATATAAACAAAAGCCTGCTCACCATCATAATAGACACTGTCAACCGGAACGGTAAGGGCATCAACAGATTTTCTGGAAGCTGCCCGCAGCTTGATATTTGAATCATAGGGCAGTGAAACAAGAGGATCCAGGGACTGGGCCTCTATACGGTAAAGACCTTTCTGGGCGTCTACCTCATTTGATACGGAAATAATCTTTCCCGCAAATTCCGTTCCGTCCTTTTCAAGCGATACGGTATCTCCTTCCGCTATATCCTTAGCAGTTTTCTCGGCAACATAAAACACGATCTTTTCCGGTTGATCGCCTTTTATCGTATAGGCGCTCTGCTGTGAGGTCGCCATATTATGCTCGGAAATATTTATCGCAGTGATCGTCCCGGAAACGGGGCTTGTTACTTTGTAATAGGAAAGCGCGGTCTTAGCGTTCTCAACGGCGGCGCTTGCCTGCTCCACGCCTGCGCTTCCTGCATCAACCTGAGCGCCCGACGCCCGTATCTGGGCGCTGTTTGCGAGAAGCTGCTGATCCGAGCCTATGACCTGCGCCAAGGCCTGCGAAGTTATGGTATTCCTGGTATATGTGTTGAAGTCGTTTGACTGCCTTCTTGCGAGGTCTGCCGATTCATTTGCAAGATTATAGGAAAGAGAAGCGCTTTCGGCAGTATTTCCGGCGGTCCCTTTCTGCAGCTTAAGCTGATCCACTGTGCTCTCCATGCTGGCAAGCGCTGTCCCGGCGGTAGCCACCGCATTTGCCGCGTTATTGACAGCGCTCTGTGCCTCCGCTACAGCGGCAGTCGCCCCTTTTATCGCAGCATCAAGCTCTTCCACAGAAGAAAAGCCCATTGAAATAAGAAACTGCTCTGCCGTCATCTCCGGAGTCGGAACGAAATTGACATACTGCTCCTTTATCTGGTTCAGTGATCCAAGCTTTGAGGAAGCGGCAGACAGTGCGCTCTGCGCATTTGAAAGTGCCTGGTTTGCGCTGTCAGCGGTATTTCTGAGATCATCTCTTGCTTCCTCGGCATCCTTCAGCTGATCCTTATAATAATCATAGGTCATATGGGCAGAATCAGAGCTTAAGCCCGCCTGTCTTGCCTGCGTATCGGCAGAATCCGCGGCAACCTGGAGCTGCTGCCCGGTGGTATCTATTTTCCCAAGGGTCTCAATAGCCGCAAAATGAACTGCGGTATTGGAAGCCTCCTGAGCTATATAGCCTGCCTGCCCTGCTTCATAATTGGCCTGCGCGGCGCTGAGCCCGGCCTGCGCACTCTTTAACGCGGCGTTTGCCTGGTTGAGCGCAATCTGCGCCGTGCCGTCATCCAGTGTAAACAGGAGATCTCCTGCCTCAACATGGTCTCCGACCTCGAAATTTTTGCTCATGACCTCGGCGTTGACCTTGGGAATTACAAACACCGTGCTGTCGGCCTCTACCGTCCCGATATAATTGGAAAGAGTTGAAAGAGTCTTTACCTCCGGAAGCTGCTCCGTCACCGTGATGGGGGTATCGGCAATGCTCGGCGCAAGCTCTTTTTCAGCATCCTCGTTCTCACAGGCACTAAATATAAAGCCTGATATGACCGCTATCGATAATATCCCGAATTTTATTCTGTTGATCCTCATTCTTGTCCTCCGGGGTCAGGCACGAGCCGGATATATCCGGATCCGTATCTGACCTGACAATCAAGTCTGAAAGTCTCCGACTTTCAAACCTTACTCCCCTTTGTCAGGTACGAGCCGGATAGATCTGTCCACACTCATATCTGACCAGCCTGTCAGGTTTGAAATTTCTGCTTTCAAACCCACCCTCTCAGAATAGATTTATGTCATTTATTATTTTGTTATAACTGCAGATATATATTGTATGTAAAATACCTGTGTTATTGTCCGTTTATCAGTCTGTTTTCATATATATCGGCGCTGATGATTTATCTTTTATCGATGTTTGGCAGATCCGGCCACTGTCCTACGGCTTCCAGAGCTCTGTAATATAATGAAGCAGCTGTGATTTGGTGTCGCAGATATCCTCGCTGTCAATATCAAGAGCCAGTCCGATCGCCCTGCAGATAAAAAGTTCCTCCAGAAAAAGAGCCGAACTGTCAAAATCCATATCCCTTATTTCGCCGTTCTTTATCTTGTCCTTTATGATCTCGCAAAGCCATGGAGACCTGTCATGTATAAGGTTAACCAGATCCGACGCGACAAATGCATTCTGAGCCTCGGATTCCCTGATCATTATCCTTATCATGTCTATGTTTTCTTTTATAATATGCGTAAAGTCCGTAAATATCGCTTCAAGCATTTCATAAACCGGAAGAGCTTCATAGCGCGAAATGTTTCTTTTGTCATCAAAAGAAATCCGGATCTTGTCGGTATCCTGCGCTACCAGTGTAATGAATATTTCCTTCTTTCCCTCTGGAAAATAATGATATAAAAGCCCGTTGGCAAGGCCGGCCTTCTGGCTTATCGCCCTGACAGTAGTACCTTTATAGCCTTTCTTTGCAAACAACTCCCGTGATGAGCTTAAAAGCTTGTTCTTTGTTTCGACAGCCTGTGCTTCCCTTACGTTCACTTTATCACCTCAAATAATGTTCAACATTTGTTCAACGAAAAGAGGCTATCATATTTCATTTAAAATGTCAATCATGCAAATCGGGGCGGGAAAAATAAAAGTGCGCCGCCGGGCGCACCCATAATAAAAGGAGACGCCGTAAAAAGCGTCTCCCTTTTTGAAATATGATCAACTTCTTTTGAAAGCTTCTAGTTTGTGATCGTCTGCTCGCTGTCCTTATCGAATACGTGGATCTTCTCGGTATCAAACGCAAACTGGATATTGTCGCCGGGCCTTGCGGTAGTACGGGGATCAACTCTTGCGGTTATTGAGGTATCCTCAAGATCGAAATACAAGAATACTTCAGCACCAAGAAGCTCGTAAACCCTGACAGTTGATTCGAATACACCGTCGGGATATTTATCCTTTACAGTGCTTATGAACATCTCGGAATCATATACATCCTCGGGACGGATACCGAAGGTAACGGTCTTTCCGTTATATCCGCCGTCAATGAGCTTCTTTGACTTAGCGGGAGGAAGCTCTATGCTCTTGCCTGCAACCTTAAGGAATGCAACCTCTCCCTTAACCTCTACTACAGCATCAAGGAAGTTCATCTGAGGAGATCCCATGAAACCTGCAACGAAGAGATTACCGGGCTTCTCATAGAGATTCTGAGGAGTATCAACCTGCTGAACAACGCCGTCCTTCATAACGACGATCCTGGTACCAAGTGTCATAGCCTCGGTCTGGTCATGTGTAACGTAGATGATCGTGGTTCCCAGTCTCTGATGGAGCTTTGCGATCTCAATACGCATCTGGACACGGAGCTTTGCATCCAGGTTTGAAAGAGGCTCATCCATAAGGAAGACCTTGGGGTTACGAACTATAGCACGTCCCATGGCGACACGCTGTCTCTGTCCGCCTGAAAGAGCCTTGGGCTTACGATCGAGCAGCTTCTCAAGATCAAGGATCTTGGCCGCTTCCCTGACCATCCTGTCGATCTCATCTTTCGGAACCTTACGGAGCTTAAGGCCGAAAGCCATATTATCATAAACGGTCATATGAGGATAAAGAGCGTAGTTCTGGAATACCATCGCTATATCCCTGTCCTTGGGCTCAACATCATTTACAACTCTGTCGCCGATCTTAAGCTCGCCCGAGGAGATCTCCTCAAGACCCGCTATCATACGAAGAGTAGTAGACTTTCCGCAGCCTGAAGGACCAACGAAAATGATAAATTCCTGATCCGCTATCTCAAGATTGAAATTCTTAACGGCTTCGAATCCGTTAGGATAAACCTTGCAGATATTCTTTAACGACAAACTAGACATTTCATTTCCTCCCTAATATTTATATATCGATTGCTCTAAGTTTAACATATCAGACTTAGAGTACAGACCGGATCTGCTTTGCAAATCCATTGTTGAAGCCTATGCTTGAAGCTTCCACGAAAAAAAGTATAACAAAATATCCCTCTTTTTTAAATACAACTACTTCACAAAGATTTTACAGATTTAATATGCAACTTTCACAAAGCAAAAAAGCAGAGCCCGTGACTATGCCGTTACCTCAATAATCCCCTTAAATACAGGGTTTGCGCCCAGACAAAGGGAAATATCCGTAAAGACCTTTGCAGGAGTCTTACGGCTTTATCGCACAAAAAGGACCGGAGCGGCCTGTGCTCCGGTCCTTGTTTTCAGTATTATTTCATTACTGATATTTTCCGTCAATCTTCAGGATTTTCTGAATAAACTGCATTTTCCTGTTCAATCTGATCCTTAAGATCTGACCCTGAATTGCTTTGAGATTCCTGTATATCCGTATCATCCAAAGGCCCGTTAAGGATAGCGGCCTTTTCGGAAAGAGATCTCTCAGGCGTTACAGTCTTCCTCTCCGCTTCTTCTGCCTTTGCCGCTTCCCTCTCCTGCCTCCAGTCCTTCATTAAATACTTGCAGCCCACAACCACAAAATACAGGCCAACTACCAGAAACAGTATAAGAAAAGCAATTATGGCGGCCTTCTGTCCTCCTTCATAATTACCGATATTCTGGATCACTGAATAATCAATATAAAGGAGATAACATCCGACAAGCAAACGGATAGTCACAACTGATTTTTCGGGAATGCCCCTTTTTTCTTTCTTATCATCCATACTTACAGAATATGCTGACTTACTCCTGATTTTCCAAAACCGACAGCTTTTATAGTTTCATTCTGGAAAACAGCCGTTTCAAAAATATCATAAAAAATATAGAG
>JAIKXO010000179.1 GCA_024684065.1 Lachnospiraceae bacterium | reverse complement strand
CTCCAGGATGTGGAGTAAATAAAGGTGTGATAAAGAATGTAACAGGAGGCTATATTTAAAGACGCGTTATATAACTGCGCCGAATTAACGGAAAGTTTTAAACTGACATCCGGATGGCGGGCTCTGATATAACAGCAGAGTATCCGTCATCCGGGTGTTTTTTGTATAAAAGTATAAACTAAAGTTTATGCCTAAGCGCGCGATTTGCTTCGCAAATCGCGCAGAGTAGTTCTTTATGGAGCTGATATGCTGAATTTTGAAGAAGAATTGAAAAAATTTGCGCCAAGCATGGAAATAGAACAGATAGAAGATGTGGTCAACAACCATACCCTTACCGATATGACGGACATTATGCTGGAAATGATGAGCCGTGAAAAGGAAACCGTAAACGCGGCTGCGATGGCAGCGGCTGCAGAGGTTTTAGGACAACAGATGTAATTATACGGAAATGATCCGATTTGCTTCGCATACCGGACTTATTCGATATTTGCTAAGCAAATCGGTGCAGTAAGGGAAGGTTTTGTTATGAAATGCTACTCATGCGGAGGCCGGCTTAACGGGCAGGATTATTGCCCTGCCTGCGGAGCCGAAGTCAGAATATATAAAAGGATAATAGGGGCTTCTAACTCCCTTTATAACGAAGGGCTTGCGAAGGCGCAGGTGCGTGACCTTTCGGGAGCGGTATCCGCCCTTAAATTAAGCCTTAAATACAACAAAAAAAATATAGACGCAAGAAATCTTCTGGGGCTTATCTATTTTGAGACAGGGGAGATCGTGCTCGCGCTTTCGGAATGGATCATCAGCAAGAATTTTGACAGCCGGAATAACCTTGCGGATGAATATATAACCCTTCTTCAGTCAAATAAAGCCCAGCTTGACACTATAAGCCATACACTTTCAAATTTCAACCAGGCTCTCGGATACTGTTATCAGGACACCATAGACCTGGCCATCATACAGCTGAAAAAGGTCCTTTCCATAAACCAGAATATGATCAGGGGCTATCAGCTCCTGGCCCTTTTGTATATCGAACAGCAGGACTATCCCAAAGCCAGGAGATCTTTACTCAGATCCCTTGAGATCGACGTGAATAATACCCTCTCCAGATACTACTTAAAGAATGTAGACGAAGCTCTTCAGGATATCGCAGAGCACTCGGAGGATAAGAAAAAGAAACAGGAAGCCGTTGAGATAATCAGCTACCAGAGCGGCAACGATACCATTATCAAGCCGGCGCGCTCAAGAGAACGCATAGCCGTATCCTCAGTCATCAATATAGTCATAGGCGCGCTCATAGGTATCGCCATAAGCTGGTTTTTGATCCTTCCCGCAAGACTTGACAAAGAGATAAGCGGATATGACGAGCAGTATAAACAGGTCAGCGAAGAGCTTGCGGCCGAGAAGGCCGGCTCACAGGAGGTAAACCGCTCGCTTGAGGGCTATATCAGGGAAAACGAGGAATTAAAGGCAGAGCTCGATAAGCTTACCGGAGCCGCCGGACAGCCAACGGACAACGATCTTCTGATAAGGGCGGCTTCCTCATACATCAACGATCCCGAGGCTTCCGAGGAGATAATGGATTCCCTGAGCCTGATAAATCCGGACTATATCAATAATTCATCTGACGACTTTATCGCATTATATGAAAAGCTGAGTTCCAGCGCCGGACAGGCTGCCATAGCAGCTTATATAAATGATGCCAGATCCGCCATAAGACAGAACGACTACGACTCTGCCATAGCAGCTTATGAAAAGGCCTGGGAGCTTGACAAAAGCAATTCCGATATGCTCATGAACCTTGCCCACGCATACAGACAGAGCGGGGACACAGAAAAGGCCGACGAGCTTTATAAACAGGTCATAGATACTTTCCCCGACAGCCAGAACGCCATAGATGCCGCGGAATACATGACTTCGGAATAATAAGAAATTTAAAAAAAGGAAAATAAAAAGTAAGCGGCAAAATAATATTCATTTTGCCGCTTACCTTTATTTTATGATCAGACCTTAAGCTGGCTGATACGCTCCTTTACCTCTTCCATCATCCTTGTGTACTTAAGAAGCTTTTCTTTTTCCTCATTTATCTTGGCTTCGGGAGCTTTATTTAAGAACCTTTCATTGCTCAGCATCCCGTTTACACGCTTAAGCTCCCCATTAAGCCTCTCTTCCTCTTTCTTTAACCTTTCAAGCTCCTTTGCAATATCGATAAGTTCCGCTAACGGTATATAGATATTTGCCTTGGAGGTAACCACCGAAACGGCATCTTCAGGAATACCCTCATTATCCTTCTTTATCGTTACATCTGAAGCAGCTGCAAGGAATGAGAAATAAAGCTTTCCCTCCTCAAAGGCATTAAGTGCCTCATCATTCTCGGAAACAACGTAAATGTGCGCCTTTCTTCCGGGGGGCACGCTCATCTCATTTCTGACATTCCGGACACCCCTTACAGCCTCCTTGATAAGCTCTATATTCTTCTCATCATTTATATGTTCCTTCTTCTCATCATAAACCGGGAAAGAGGAGATCATAATGGATTCCTCTTCATCCTGCAGCGTGCAGAATATCTCCTCTGTCACAAACGGCATATACGGATGTAAGAGCTTAAGCGCGTCTATGAGGACGGATTTCAGGGTATGTAACGCCGCATTCTGTGAGGCCTCGTCATCAGAATTATAAAGCCTCGGTTTTACCATCTCGATATACCAGTCGCAGAATTCATCCCATATAAAATCGTAAACCTTCTGTACTGCAATCCCCAGCTCAAACCTGTCGAGATTTTCCGTAACCTCCTTTACAACCGTATTAAGCCTGCTTATTATCCACTTATCAACAGGCCAGAGATCGCTGTCTGAAGGCTCCTTTATTGTCTTTCCCTCCATGTTCATCATGATGAACCTTGAGGCATTCCATATCTTATTTGCGAAGTTCCTGCTGGCCTCCACCCTTTCGTAATAAAACCTCATATCATTTCCCGGAGCGTTTCCGGTAATGAGGGTAAGCCTTAAGGCATCGGCGCCGTATTTGTCTATGATCTCCAGAGGATCGATCCCGTTTCCCAGGGACTTTGACATCTTACGGCCCTGAGAATCCCTTATAAGCCCGTGGAACAGAACAGTTTTAAAAGGCCTCTCTCCCATCTGTTCATACCCGGAGAAAATCATCCTGATCACCCAGAAGAAAATAATATCATATCCGGTAACCAGCACATCTGTAGGGTAAAAATACTTAAGATCCTCAGTCTCATCGGGCCAGCCTAAAGTGGAAAAAGGCCAGAGGGCTGATGAAAACCATGTGTCAAGCGTATCCGGATCCTGGGTGAAATGAACACCTCCGCATTTAGGGCACTTATCCGGGGTACCTTTTGCCACAACGATCTCGCCGCATTCATCGCAGTAATATGCCGGTATCCTGTGTCCCCACCAAAGCTGTCTGGAAATGCACCAATCCCTGATATTTTCGGTCCAGTTAAAGTAGGTCTTATCCATTCTCGGGGGAATAAGCTGAATATCCCCGTTTCTCACAGCCTCCTCGGCAGGCTTTATAAGCTCGTCCATCTTTACGAACCACTGCTTCTTGACCATCGGCTCTATGGTGGTCTTGCAGCGGTCATGTGTGCCTACGTTATGGGAATGCTCCTCTATCCTGACAAGCAGGCCCATTTCCTCAAGCTCCTTGACTATGGCCTTCCTCGCCTCATATCTGTCCATCCCGCAGAATTTTCCGCCGTTTTCATTTATGGTGGCATCATCATTGAGGATATTTATCTCCGGAAGGCTATGGCGCCTTCCCACCTCGAAGTCGTTAGGGTCGTGGGCAGGAGTGATCTTTACGACGCCTGTCCCGAATTCCATATCCACATATGAGTCGGCTATTATCGGAATCTCCCTGTCAACAAACGGGATCATGGCTTTCTTTCCGATAAGGTCCCTGTATCTTTCATCATCGGGATTTACGGCTACCGCAGTATCCCCAAGCATAGTCTCAGGCCTGGTAGTCGCAAATTCCACGAATCTCTCCCTGCTTACAGAGCCGTCATCCTCAAGGAGAGGATATTTTATGTGCCAGAAATGTCCGGCCTGTTCCTCATATTCCACCTCTGCATCGGAGATCGAGGTGTTGCAGACAGGACACCAGTTTATGATCCTGCTGCCCTTATAGATAAGCCCCTTGTTATAGAGCTTGCAAAAGACCTCGGTAACTGCCCTGTTGCAGCCCTCGTCCATGGTGAAACGCTCCCTGTCCCAGTCACAGGAGGATCCCAGTTTCTTAAGCTGCTCCACTATCCTGCCGCCATATTCCTTCTTCCAGTCCCAGGCTCTTTCAAGGAACTTTTCCCTTCCAAGCTCCTCTTTGTCGATACCCTCTTTTTTCAGAGTCTCAATTATACGGACCTCCGTAGCAATACTCGCGTGGTCCGTCCCGGGCTGCCAGAGAGTGTTATAGCCCTGCATCCTCTTATATCTGATAAGGATATCCTGCATGGTATTATCAAGAGCATGCCCCATATGAAGCTGTCCGGTAATATTCGGAGGCGGAATGACGATGGTAAAGGGCGTCCTGCTCTTATCCACCTCAGCGTGGAAATATTTTTTATCCATCCATTTTGCGTAGATCCTGTCCTCCATCCCATGAGGATCATAGGTTTTTGCTAATTCCCTGCTCATTTTACTCTCCTTGTAGATTGAATTTTATGATATCAGGGTCAAAAGCCTGATATCACTTTTGACCCTTACATCATTTTATAATTCTGGCTTTATATAATTTGGATACAGTTATCCGGTCTTAACGATTTAATTCCCTATTTTCTTGTAAACAACCCGGTTCCTTCCGGTTTCCTTGGCCTCGTAAAGAAGTATATCCGCGGCATTCACATCCTCGTCCATAGTCCTCTCCTTATCGGATTCGGTGACTCCGAAGGACATCGTGACCTTGTGGACCTCACCCTCGTAAACGACCTCCATATTCCTGATGTTTTCAAGAGCTTCAACGGTCAGCTCCCCTGCCTTGTCTCCTTCTATATTATCATATACAAGCAGGAATTCTTCACCGCCCCATCTTGCGGCAAAGCCATAGGGCTGCATGCTCTCCCTGAGGGTCATGGCCACATTCTTAAGCACCACGTCTCCGCACTCATGGCCGAAAGTATCGTTAAACTTCTTGAAGAAATCTATATCTCCTATGCTGACGGAATATCTGACACCGGAAAGCTTGTAATCCATAAGCTTATTGACGGCATACCGCCTGTTGAATATACCCGTCAGGGCATCCCGTTCTATGAGCCTCCTTAAGGAGCCGCGCAACTTTAAGACAAGCCTTCCCATCTCTCCAAGCTCATCGCTCCTTCCGGCTACCATCGGGTCAAGCTCCGTCGAAAGATTCCCCTCCGCGATTTCCGTTGTAAATTTCATGATCCGCTTTATGACCGATATAATGCCGGAAGTGAAATGAGCGATAATAAAGCCCGTGATAAATGTCGCTATGAGCATGATGACTATATTCTTCACGACCCCGCTCACCACCATGCTCTTCACCTCTTTTGACGTCTTTGCGACCCCTATCATCCCGAGACAGGTCTTTTCGTCATTCGACATAAGAGGAAGGTAATATACATAATAGTTTTCCCCGCTGATAATAATGTTATCATAAAACCTTCCCGTCCTTGCTGTTATGACCTCGTTAACAATGGCCGGGTTGGCGCCGGTCCCTACATAACGGTTACCCGCATCGTCCTTTATCGTTGTAAGAAGCCTCGTATCATAAAAAAACAGTGAAATGTCAAGCCCTGTCCTCTCATGGATCTCATCAAGCATCACGTATTCATCGTTAAGCATATGCTCCCCTTTGTAGAAGTCCACCTTATCCCCATAGATAACGACATTAAAATCACCGTCGTACATGTTCCTGTAGGCTTCGGAAAGAGTTAACGACACGTTCCTCAGATTGTTCTCCGCCTCCGTCGTCACGTCCTTTACAAGCGACAGAGAGCTGTATATTGTTACCACAAGTCCGTAAATAACAAGAGGGATGAGGGTTACCGAAAGAAAGGCTCCATACAGGCTCCTTGCCCCCTTTATCTCTTTGATATGCTCAAACTCTACTTTTTTCATAAAAGCACTGCTTCTCCCGATCTCCAGTATTAAGGATCCGACTGCACCGATCTGTCCGGTTTTTAATAAAAATCAGTGCCTGAGCGCCATAAACGATAAATAATGTACATTCGTTTGCTGTAATTCGCAAAAAAAGCGGATCCTACAGCTACATATAGTACCATAAAATCCGCTTAAAGTATAGAAAATACTATAATGCATATCACCGGAATCAAAATCCGTCAATGAATATATGCATGTCTTATAACAATTTGGGCCGCCTGCCGTTTTATTGATCGCTTTATGAGGCGATCAGTTCCCCGTTCTCAAGGCTTATTGATATCACTCCGCCCTCTTCAAGATCACCCTTAAGGATAAGCTTTGCGGCAAGGGTCTCAACAGTCTTCTGGATATATCTCTTTAAAGGCCTGGCTCCGTATACGGGGTCATAGCTCTGTTCAGTTATGAAGTTCTCCGCCTCATCCGTAAGCGTTATGGAAAGGTTCCTGTCTGAAAGCCTCTTATTTAAGTCGGCGATGATAAGATCCACTATCCCTTTTATATTCTCCTTTGTCAGAGGCTTGAACATAATGGTCTCATCGAGCCTGTTTAAGAACTCCGGCCTGAAGGAGCTCCTTAATTCATTCATGACATTCTCCCCGGCTTCCTCCTTTATATTTCCGTTTTCGTCTATCCCGTCAAGAAGATATTCCGAGCCGATATTCGAAGTCATTATAAGAATGGTATTCTTAAAGTCCACTGTCCTCCCCTGGGAATCTGTTATCCGCCCGTCATCGAGGACCTGCAGAAGGACGTTGAAGACATCCGGATGGGCCTTTTCTATCTCATCAAACAATACCACTGAATACGGCTTTCTCCTGACCGCTTCGGTCAGCTGGCCGCCCTCTTCATAGCCGACATATCCCGGAGGCGCTCCTATAAGCCTGGATACGGAAAATTTCTCCATATACTCGCTCATATCGATCCTGACCATATTGTTCTCATCATCAAAAAGGCTCTGCGCCAGGGACTTGGCAAGCTCTGTCTTTCCCACTCCCGTAGGGCCTAAGAAGAGGAAGGAGCCTATCGGCTTGCCCGGATCCTTAATACCTGCCTTGCTTCTTATTATTGCCTCTGTCACCTTTGTAACAGCCTCGTCCTGCCCTATCACCCTCTTATGCAGCTCATCATCAAGATGCAGGGTCTTGGAGCGCTCGCTCTCTGTGAGTTTGGCAACGGGGATCCCGGTCCATCTTGAGATTATCTTTGCTATCTCCTCATCGGATACATTTTCATGAACCAGTGTAAGCCCTTCTTCCCTGACCTTCTCTTCTTCCTCGGAAAGCTCTGTCTTAAGCTTTGGAAGTACTCCGTACTGAAGCTCTCCGACCCTTGAGAGATCCTGGTTCCTGGTGGCGATCTCTATTTCATTCCCCACCTGTTCTATCTGCTCCCTCAAGGATGACAGCTTCTCAATTGATTTCTTCTCATTTTCCCACTGAGCCATCCTTGCGTTCTTCTTATCGGTCAGCTCGGCAAGCTCCTTCTGAAGTTCCGAAAGTCTGTCCATGGACAGCTTGTCCGTCTCCTTTTTAAGGGCCTCGGCTTCTATCGCCATCTGTGTGACCTTACGGTTTAATTCGTCAAGCTCGGTCGGCATGGAATCAAGTTCTGTCTTTATCAGGGCGCAGGCTTCATCCACAAGGTCAATAGCCTTATCCGGAAGGAATCTGTCCGATATATATCTGTGAGACAGGGTCGCCGCGGACACCAGTGCGGAATCCGTTATCCTGACACGGTGGAAATTCTCATAACGCTCCTTAAGACCTCTCAGTATGGAGATCGTATCCTCCACCGTAGGCTCGTCAACCATTACGGGCTGGAACCTCCTTTCAAGCGCGGCATCCTTTTCAATATACTGTCTGTACTCGTCGAGAGTAGTCGCACCTATACAATGGAGCTCGCCCCTTGCAAGCATGGGCTTAAGCATATTTCCCGCGTCAAGCGCTCCGTCGCTCTTGCCTGCCCCCACTATGGTATGGAGCTCATCTATGAAAAGAATGATCTGCCCGTCAGAGTTCTTTACATCTTCAAGAACGGCCTTAAGTCTTTCCTCGAATTCTCCCCTGTACTTGGCTCCGGCTACCAGCGCGCCCATATCCAGGGCGAATATCTTCTTATTCTTAAGAGTCTCGGGGACATCCCCTCTCACGATCCTGTGCGCAAGCCCTTCCACCACGGCAGTTTTTCCTACTCCCGGCTCGCCTATGAGAACAGGATTGTTCTTGGTCTTCCTCGATAATATCCTTATGACGTTTCTGATCTCAGTGTCCCTTCCGATAACAGGATCAAGCTTCTGGTTCCTTGCACGCTCCACAAGCTCCTGTCCGTACTTTTCCAGAGTATCATAGGTGGCCTCCGGATTGTCGCTTGTGACCCGCTGGTTGCCCCTTACCGTGGCAAGAGCCTTCAGGAAACGTTCCCTCGTGATGCCGTATTCCTTTAAAAGGTCTTTGATCGCCTGGTTTGGATATTTTATCATCGAGAGGAAGAGATGTTCGACAGAAACATACTCATCCCCCATCTGCTTAGCCTCATCCTCGGCGGAGATCAGAACCTTGTTAAGATGCTGTCCCATATACATCTGTCCGCCCTGCACCTTGACCCTTTTGGAAAGCTTATCCTCCACATTTGAGAGAAAATGCTCCTTATCGATCTCCATTTTTTCTATAAGCTTAAGGATCAGCGAATCCTCACCCGTAAGCAGCGCATAAAGGAGATGCTCCTGTTCAAGCTCCTGATTTCCGTATTCGCTGGCTATTTTCTCGCACTCATTGACCGCTTCAACAGATTTCTGGGTAAATTTCTGTATATTCATGGCTGTACCTCCTTAAATTCTTTTTTTCATATGCTATGATAGCACTAATTGTTAGCCACGTCAATAGTTGAGTGCTAAAATTGTCAGAATATTTCAAAAAATCAGGCTGCAGATAAAGCTCCTGTCCGCTTTTCCCGCAACCTGAATATAATGATATCAGGGTCAAAAGCCTGAACCCACGGCAAGCTTGCTTGCCAGTGGGTGAAAGGTTTTATGACCCGCCACAATATGAGCAAGAAGTGGGGAGGGGCCCCACGGATTGCGAATATTGGGGAGCGTGGTGGAAGTGCAAAGCACGGAACCACGCTTGATATCACTTTTGACCCTCACATCATATAATAAAACTTATCTTCCGGATATGGCACAAAAGCATGATCCCCGTCTTACCCGTCCGCTTCACCCTTTAAGATCAGAATCCCATGCTCAAGCTCCGGAAGCAGGAAGCTCAGGCATTCTTCCACGGCCTTTGGGCTTCCGGGAAGATTGATTATCAGTGTCCTGCCCCTTATCACGCTGGCTCCGCGGCTAAGCATGGCCCGTTTCGTATGCTTCATGCTCTCCGCCCTTATAGCTTCCGATATTCCCGGGGCATTTCTTTCCGCCGCTCTCATCGTCGCCTCCGGAGTCCTGTCCCGTTCTGAAAACCCCGTGCCGCCTGTAGTAAAAACAATATCGATCCGGCAGGTATCTGAAAGCCGTACAAGCTCGGTATATATCAGGTCCTCTTCATCCGGCAGGATCCTTATATCAGATACTACATATCCGTATCCCTTAAGCATCGAACATATCTTCGGACCGCTCAGATCCTCTCTTTCGCCCTTATAGGATCTGTCACTCACTGTTATGACCGCTGCGCGCAAAACGCTTCTATGGGCATTCGTCCTTCCATGTTCACCGGGTTTTTCCGCAAGGCTTTCCGCGCTCTGTCTCTCTGACCCGGCGATAATGTCCCGCTCCTGTTCTTCGTCTCTTTTTATGAAATGATCCTGTATAGATACTGCCACTTCTTCCGGTAAATCTTCCCCGGCCGGGTTTTTCATCTCATCTGAAAGGCTCTCTTTTGGATCTTCGGCAAAGCTTTTCCTCGGATGTTGTACCGGTTCCGGAGCAATACCTCCGGCCGTATCCGTATCTTTTTCAATACTGGGGTTTTCTTCAGATGCACTGTCCCTGTCGTCAGTAAACCTGTCTTCAGGTTCATAATCATCAGTCAATACATCCATCTTGTCTCCGGTTTTTATATACCCGCCCCTTAGGACTATGGCAAATACACCCTCCTTTGGCATGATACAGGTTCCCGCCGTTCTTCTTATCTCACAGTCCTCATGACAGGTTTTGCCCTTTTGCGTAAGCTCTAACAGCACATCTCCGCACCTGAATCTTGTGCCTATGGGAAAAGCCTTAAAATCGTACCCCGCCACCAAAAGATTCTCCCCGAAGGAACCCGGCTCTATATTTATCCCTGCTCCGACGGTCCTCTTAAATGCCTCTACTATATCCCAGGAAAGAAGGCTTACCTGCCTTTCACTTCCCGCATGGGCATCATTCTCAAGCCCATAGTTTTCTATAAGCTTCGCGACCCCTATATCTTTTTTGGCAGTCCCCTTTCTTATGCTCGTGCAGACAGCCTTTACAACCCCCGTTTTCATATATGTCAGCCCCCTATCTGAACCATTCTTCTGTATTCTAAATTATCAGCCTGCCGGTCTGAGCCATCACCGAAATCCTCTCTGTTAAAGCTGTGTCCGGAAGGTTTTTTTGCCACAGCTTCTTCTATAAGCTCCGAAATCTCTTCATCAGACCTGCCGTCCCGCAAAGGAGTCTTCAGATCCGCTCCGTCCGAGTATTGCAGACACAGCTTTAAGAAACCCTCCGCCGTCAGCCGGATCCTGTTACAGGAAGCACAAAAGGGTCTCGAGAGAGGGCTTATAAAGCCGATCCTTCCTTTATAGTTCTTAAATGAATAATAAACTGAAGGCCCAGGCGCTATATCTTTGCCGTTATCCCCTAGCTCCTTCGCTTCCCCGAACCTGTCCTCGAAGATCCGGATCAGCTCGGAAACAGATACTCCCTTAAGGGAAGAAGCACACCCGATCGGCATAAGCTCGATAAACCTTAAGTCTATCCCCTCACTCTGCGCAAATTCCGCTATCCTTACCGCTTCGGTATCATTAACCCCCTTCACCGGGACTACATTGAGCTTCATGGGAATTCCCGTTTCCCTGACGGCTTTTATTCCCCTTTTGACCTCCGAAAGCAGATCTTTTCCCGTCATCTCCTTAAAGGCAGTGCTTCTTAAGGTATCAAGGCTTATATTCATCCTGTCAAGCCCCGCTTCCTTCAGATCGTACGCCAAAGAAGGCAGAAGGGTTCCATTCGTCGTAACCGCTACCTCACATATCCCCGGAATTTCTTTCAGCTTTCGAATAAACCCGGTTATGTTCTTCCTTACCAGAGGCTCCCCCCCTGTAAGACGGATCTTTCTGATCCCCATATCCGCCATCAGGCTGACAAGCCTCCATATCTCCTCATAGGTCAGAATATCATCATGCCCAAGCTGCTTAATACCTTCCTTCGGCATGCAGTAGCTGCATCTCAGATTACATTTGTCCGTCAGCGAGATACGCAGATAATCTATCTCCCTTCCGAAACCGTCCTTCATCTCATCCCCCCAACGATCCGTCTGCATAAAACTTCCGCACATGTCAGTGCGCAGAATATTTACAACAGTACGGATATTTCTTTTTTCTTTCCGGGTGAAGCATCCACGGGATCTTCCTTTATATAATGACCCGTCTTCCCTCCATCCTTTTCAAGGAGCCTGATATCGGAGATCACCATAGATCTGTCAATGGCCTTCAGCATATCATAGATTGTTAAAAGCGCCGTACTTACACCTGTGAGCGCCTCCATTTCCGCGCCTGTTCTTCCCTTAAGCTTTACTGTGCAATAAGCGGATATCAGGCTTTGCTCCTCGAAGGCTTCAAAATCTATGCTTACCTTTGTAAGCATGAGCGTGTGGCAGAGCGGTATAAGCTCCGAAGTCTTCTTTGCGGCCATTATCCCCGCTATCCTCGCCGTGCAGAGCACATCACCCTTGGGTGCGTTTCCCCCGATAACAGCAGAAAGCGCCTCCCTGCTCATGCTTATGGTGCCTCCCGCCCTTGCGGTCCTTGTCGTTTCCTCCTTATCGGAAACATCCACCATTACCGCGTGGCCCCTGCTGTCTATATGAGTAAGCTTTTCCATATATTCACCTTCACTGTCAGGCATTTTAAGTCCGGGCTGCCCGCAGACCGGATCATTTACGATCATTACGGTTTTTTACTTTCCGAACCCGCAGTTAGGGAACCTGCATTCTTCACAGGACAGGCACAGCCCTCCCTCCCCGTACGAGGAAAGATCCTCCGCCGAAAGCCTTTCTCCCGCAAGAATCCTTGGAAGCACAAGATCAAAGACGGTCCGTTTAGCATACATTATACAGCCCGGAAGCCCCATAACGGGTACGATCCTGTCCCCACAGGACAGATAGGCTAAAAGGAACATAGCGCCCGGAAGCACCGGCGCTCCATATGATACGATCTGTGCTCCCGTATCCTTTATCGCTCCCGGCGTCTGATCGTCAGGATCAACGCTCATGCCTCCCGTCACAAGGATAAGCTCCGCGCCGGTTCCTGCAAAGTCAAGAACAGCATCCCTTATTGCCACCATGTCATCTTTGAGTATCTTCTGTCCCAGGATCTTTACATCATATTCCTTAAGCTTTCTTTCAAGCACCGGTCCGAAACCGTCCTTTATCCTCCCGAGCGCCACCTCATTTCCCGTGGTAACTATCCCGGCCTTTATATTCCTGAAAGGAAGGAGCGAGAGCACCGGTCCGCCTTCTGCTTCTTTCACGGCCCTGTCCATCTTCTCCTTTTCAATAACCAACGGAATGATCCTGGTTCCGGCAAGCTTATCCCCTGCCCTTACGGGAAAATTTCCATGAACGGTCGCTATCATCATCCCGCCGAGAGAGTTTATCCGCTTAAGCTTTTCGCTATCTACTTTTAACAGGCCGTCTGAAGAGGCAAGGATCTCAATCTTCCCCTCGGAAGGCCCGGTTGCCTCCATCTTATCAGAGTCTCCCATACAGATGTCCTTAAGGATCCCTGCCGCCTCATTTTCATGAAGAAGGGCCGAATTTTCATCCCTAAGCTCCCATACATATAAATGCTCCTTTCCCACGGACAGGAGCACCGGAATATCCTCCTCCTTTACAATATGTCCCTTTTTAAACACCGGGCCTTTCTTCTCTCCCGGGATGATCTGTGTGATATCGTGGCAGAGCACCTGCCCTACAGCGTCTTCGGTTTTTACTAGTCTCATCTTTTTTCTCTTCCGGAAAGGTGGGCCCCTTAAACATCTGATATACCCTCTTAAAGATCGAAAGCCTTTCCGCTAAAAGAGGTCCTTTCCCCGAAATATCCGATATATCTTCTTAAGGCCCGAAAACTCCCGGGCCGGCAAAATAGTTCTTTATGCACATAAAAATCTCCCTTGAGTCTTCAAGCCCGTAGACAGGGCATGAGACTTCTTCGGGAGACAGATGATCGGTCGCGATACATATGAGGCTGTCCGGCCTGCATACGCTTTTATCCGAGATTCCCTTTCTGACAAGCTCAACCTTTGGATATCCCGAGTGCTTAAGGCCTTCGATAATAATTATATCGGGAGGGCTTTTCCCCTCCTTAAGCTTCTGTATCATTTCCTCTGCGTTAAGTCTTCCTCTGACATGAAAAGAATAACGCACATCGGAAAAGATCCCGGTTGAAGAAGCCCCTGCCGTAAAGAATCTTCCGGTATCGCTCTCCGGGATATCCGAAAAACTGTCGTGCCCGTCATGCTTTAATACCGCAACCGAATATCCTGCGTTTTTGAATTCATTGATAAGCTTCTCGATAAGCCAGGTCTTCCCGCTTCCCGAATATCCGCTGACACAGAAAACAAAAGGCTTTACCGTTTCCAGATAATCCTCTCTGGTATTAATGTTTCTGACCGTTTTTTCGTCAAAGCATGATAAGCGGAGAGAAACATATTTAGTCCTTACCCTGTCTAAGAGCTCCCGTATCCTGTATTTACCGTCTTTAATGAGCTCCCCGATCACAGGGAGCAGACTTTTCTTATAGATGGCACAGAGCGGCTGGATATGCTCATCGTCTGCAATAACGTAGCAGTCATGGTCTGATGAGATAAATGATGCCAGATATTCCAAAAGCTCCTTTTTTAAAAAGGGCATGTCTGACGCACAGATGAAAACGTATTCGCTCTCCGCCACGGACAATACCCTTCTTAATCCTTCAATAGGTCCTATATCCCGGTTTTCATCATAGACGACGGGAACTCCGAGATCTTCATATATGCCCTTTTTCGCGCTTGAAATAACCACCCTTGAAAAGCATTCAAATTCCCTTAACAGCCTTTCAATGATACGCTCGTTCCCGATCCTTAAAAGGGCCTTGTTCTGTCCCATCCTCTCGCTTTTTCCGCCGGCAAGGATCCCGATCTCCACAGATTTGAATATATTTTCGCTTTTTAAAATTTCTTCCAATTTAAATCAACCTTACCGTAACATCGTCCCCGACACTCACCTTTCTTCCCTCTTCAAGGTCAATGTAACAGTTACACAGGGACATATTCCCGATCACCGACGATTTATGTGAGGAAACCGGCAGATACACCTTACCGTCAGAGTACCTGGCACGTACCAGACGCCGCACTTCATTCGTCTTTTCATAGCTGTCCGCAAGCACGCCCTTTTTCTCTTCCGGAAGGAAAGCCTCGCTTCCCATAAACTTTGAAGCAATGTACGGAAAGTAAAAATCGAAATTAGCCAGTGCCGCGTAGGGATTCCCGGACAGGCTCAGTATGAGCTTTTCTTCATATATATTTGCCGCAGTGGGGGCTCCGGGCTGAACCCTTGCGTTTGAAAAAAGAGGCATAACCCCGAGTGTTTTAAAGACTTCGGGAAGAAGATCCTTCTTCCCCACGGAAATCCCGCCTGTCGTTATAAGCATATCCGCTGTTTTAAGAGACTTCTTTATCTCAAGCATTATAAGCTCTTTATCGTCCGCGCACACACTGTCATAAGATACTTTAAACCCCATGCCCTCTATGGAGCATCTGAGCATCACCGGTATGCTTGAATAAATACTGCCCGGAAGCAGCGGCTCCCCCGGGTTCCTGAGCTCACTCCCTGTCGAAACGATCGCGATCTTCAGGGGCCGTTTTACAGGCACTTTGGAAATACCCAGGGACGAAAGCAGACCAAGTTCTATGCGGCCAAGCCTTGTCCCTTTTTTTATTACAAGCTCGCCCGCTTTAAGTTCCTCGCCTTTTTTGCAGTAATTATCATAAGCAAGAGCCTTTCTGAAAACAGCCACGTTTTCTTCTCCAAAATCAGTATCCTCCTGCTTTACCACAGCATCAAACCCGTCAGGGATCCTGGCGCCTGTCATTATTCTTACCGCACTTTTAGAGGAATATTCTATCTTTCCGGGATCTCCGGCCGAGAGTTCTCCGATGACCGAAAGCTCCACAGGAGATTCTTCTGAGGCGCCTTCAACATCTGAAGCTTTTACCGCATAGCCGTCCATCGCCGATTTTGAAAAAGGCGGAACGGGCATACCGGCATATATATCTTCTGCCACGATAAGTCCGCGGGCTCTTTTTATCGGCCGGTTTATCGTCTTTGATACTGGTATTATGTTTTCCAATATTCTTTCAAGGCAGACCTCTAAAGACTGTCCCGTCAGATCACCATATCTGTCCATTCGCCTATTTTTTCAACCCTTACTGCGCAAACCTTGTATTCCGGGATCCTCGCAAACTCATCAAGAGCGGCATTTGTCAGACGGTTTACCGGGGAATCCGGGAAATGAAAGGGCATCCACGTCTCTCCTTCGGAAACCTTTCTGCCTACTCTTGCTGTCGCGGTTATCGCTCCTCTGCGGCTTCGTATGATTATCTTTTCCCCATTGCCGATAAACATCCTGTTTGCATCCTTGATATTCATTTCAATAAAGCCTTCTCCGGCGATATCGTTAAGGCCGTCGGATCTGCCAGTCATGGCCGCTGCATTATACTGATAAAGGATTCTTCCCGTCATCAGGATAAGCGGATATTCTTCATCCGGAAGCTCCGCGGAAGGAATATATTTTGCAGGATAGAACAGGGCTTTTCCTCTTGCAGGATGCCCCACATGCATTATCGGAGTTCCGGGATGATCCTTGTTAAGGCATGGCCACTGAAGACTTTCGCCCGCATCAAGCCTTGCGTGGGAGATGCCCCCGAAGCTCGGAGTAACGGAAGCAATCTCATCCATGATCTCCGCGGCGCTTAAATGCTTCTGCGGATACCCCATTGCATTCATCAGATCAATGAGGATATCCGTATCCGGGCGCATATCGCCTTTAAGCTCCACGGCTTTCCTTATCCTCTGCACTCTTCTTTCGGTATTGGTAAAAGTCCCCTCCTTTTCAGCAAAGCTTACGGCAGGAAGAAAAACATCCGCATATTCCGCTGTACGTGTGATGAACAGGTCCTGAATGACCAGAAATTCCAGACTTTCAAGCGCATGTATAATATGAGTGGTGTCCGGATCCGAGATCACCGGGTCCTCTCCCTGGATAAACAGGCCCTTTATCCTTCCGTCTATCGCCGCCGGGAAAACTTCCGTCGCCTTAAGGCCCGGTTTATCGCTGAGCTTAACTCCCCAGGCTTTCTCAAATTTCTTTCTTACATCCTCGTTGTTTACTTTCTGATACCCCGGATAGTCTGTAGGCTGGGCTCCCATATCGCAGGCGCCCTGAACATTATTCTGGCCTCTCAAGGGGTTCACCCCGCAGCCGCTTCTGCCTAGCTTTCCGCAGAGCAGCGCCATATTGGACATGCTCATTACACCTTCTGTTCCGGTAGAATGCTCTGTGACACCAAGGCAGTAGATTATAGGTGCCTTTTCCGCCGTCGCATACATCCTGGCTGCCTCTCTCAGCATATCCGGATCAAGGTGGCAGATCTCCCCGACCTTCTCGGGAGTGTATTCCTTTACAAGCTCCTTAAGCTCTTCATAGCCCTCCGTATTTTCCTTTATATAGGTCTCGTCCGTAAGCCCTTCCTCGATCATCACATGCATCATCCCGTTTGCAAAAGCAACGTTGGTTCCGGGCCTGAGCTTCAGATGTATATCCGCCTGCTTAGCTATCGTGATATCCCTCGGATCTACCACGATGAGCCTGGTCCCGTTTTTAACAGCCTTTCTTATCTGCATGCCCACGACCGGATGAGCTTCCTCCGGATTGGAGCCTATAAGCATTATGCAGTCCACGTCATGGGTTATGTCGTAGATCGGGTTCGTCATGGCACCGGATCCCAGGGTCTTTGCAAGTCCCGCAACGGTAGCGGAATGACAGACTCTTGCGCAGTTATCGGTATTATTTGTTCCAAAGCAGGTTCTGACCATTTTCTGGACCATATAAATATCTTCGTTTGCGGAACGCGAGCACGCAAACCCGGCTAAGGAATCCCCGCCGTATTTATCCTTAAGCTCCATGAAACGCCTTGCCGTATAGGAGATAGCCTCTTCCCATGTGGCAGGCTCAAACTCGCCGGTTTCCCTGTTCTTTATAAGAGGGGTCTTCACTCTGTCGTTTGAGTGCACGAAATCAAAGCTCCCCGAGCGCCCCTTGACGCAGAGCAGCTGATGATTCGAAGGTCCGTCAGCCGGTTCGACATTAACGATCTTATTGTTCTTTACTACGAGATAAAACTGACAACCTGTCGCGCAGTGAGGACAGGTGGTAAGAACCTTCTTTACCTCCCATTCCCTGTAGCCGTTCCTTCGTTTTAACGTCAGAGCTCCTGTCGGGCAGGCCGCGGCACAGTTTCCGCAGGATTCACATTCGGTTTTCTTCCAGTTATTCCCAAAAGGAGCCTCGACTATATGGAAGGTTCCGGCACGCCCGCTTTCAAGCGTCCCGTTGACAGCCCCGTTGTTGCAGATACTGATGCACCTCTGGCAGTGTATGCATTTGCTCGGATCATAGGAAATATAGGGGTTAGAGTCAAGCTTTGGCAGTTTTTTCTCTATCTCCGTCCTTGAGCCGGAATAATCCGTATCCTTAACATCATAGGCGTTGCACAGGGTCTGAAGGGAGCAGATTCCGTTTGCCGCGCAGCTCATACAGTCAACATTGTGATTTGAAAGGAGCAGTTTAAGCATTTCCCTTCTGTATTCAGTGATCGTCTCCGACTCTGTTTTAATGACCATACCTTCCTGAACCTTAGTCTTACAGGCCGCAGACATATAACTGTAGCCTTCGATCTCGACCATGCACAGGCGGCAGGATCCGATATCATTTATTTTCTTCAGGTAACAAAGGGAAGGGATATTTATGTCGTTTTCCCTCGCTGCCTCTAAAATAGTGGTTCCTTCCTTTGCTTCTATTTCTGTTCCGTTGATAGTAATATTGATCATACGCACCTTCCTCCAACCATAGAACCGCATCCGAAATGATCACAGCGAAGACATCTGCCGGATTCCCTCATGGCCTCCTCATATGTCATTGAAATCTCAACATCCTCGAAATTCTCCCTTCTCTCAAAGGGATCCGTCTCTTCGATCTCGGCCCTCCCTATCTGCTTTATAATTTTCTGAGGGAACGCATCCGGGGCTTTTGCGTCACAATGTATCTTATGGTGATACCCCAGATATTCGTCAATATTGTATGCGGCCACCTGTCCTGCCGCTATGGCATTGATCGCGGTGGACGGTCCGGTTACGCAGTCTCCGCCTGAAAAAATCCCTTTCATGTTCTTTACGATGCAGGCCTCGTCTGCATCTATACGGTTCCTTATCACAGGTATCCCGGCTTCTTCGAAGGTCTTTACATCGCTTCTCTGTCCCACACCCATTATAAGAACATCACATTTAAACCTGTAAGGATAGGCGCTTGAGTGCTCGGTAGTCATCAGCCCGTATTCGTCATAATCCCCGACTATCTCCGGCTGAAGCCATACCGCGCTTACATTGCCTGTCTCCTCATTCACCTCTATATTCAAAAAGCTTAACAGGGTCCTGAAACGCACTCCCTCCTGCATAGCGGCTGTAACCTCGCTTTCGAGAGCGGTAATATCATCCCTTTTTCTGGTAAATACATGAATAGTATCCGCCTTCAGTCTGACTGCGGTCCTTGCGGCATCCATCGCCACGTTCCCGCCGCCTATCAGAACGACTTTTTTGCCTTTTAAGTCCATCGGATGGCCATTGGCCACATCCTGAAGAAAATCCGCGGCGGGAATTACGTTACCTGCATCAGCATTTTCCACAGGCATCCTGTTGCCTAACTGGGCCCCGAGTCCAAGATATATGGCATCGTAATCGTTTCTCAGCTCTTCAAAAGAAACATCCCTCCCGATCTTCGTATTTGTACGTATCTCGATGTCTCCGGCATTAAGTATCGCATTGATATCCTCATCAAGCCTTTTTTTGGGAAGCCTGTATTCAGGTATCCCGTACCTGAGCATTCCCCCGAGCTTTTCGTGTTCCTCGAAGACTACTGCCTTATGTCCCATAAGCGCAAGAAAGTATGCAGCCGTAAGCCCTGAAGGGCCTCCGCCCACAATAGCCACTTTTTTTCCGGTGCTCACGTTCGGCGCGGGAGTTTTAACGGTGTCTGCTGCTACCTGATCCACAGCGTATTTCTTCAGTCCTCTTATATTTATCGCGTCATCGACTATAGTCCTTCGGCATTTTTTCTCACAGGGATGCTCGCATATCATAGCGCAGGCAGTGGGGAAGGGATTCCTGTCTCTAATGAGATTAACAGCCCCCGCATAGTCCTCTTTATTAATAAGAGCCACATATCCGGGGACATCAACGTGAGCCGGGCACAGTGTGATGCACGGTACCGTCTGGGAAGGCGGTACAAGCCCGTCTTTGTCGTTATCAGACTGCGCAATGTTAGATACGCATCTTCTCCTTTCTATATGGCTTACATATTCATCTGCAAATTCCGTCATGCTGTCGATCACAAGGTTTGCGGCACTTATACCCACTGCACAGTCCGAGGTCTCCGCGATCATATAGCAAAGCCTCTTCATCTGCTCCAGAGTGTCCATCGTCGCATCTCCGTTAAGGATGCTCTTAAACAGCCTGTCGACCTCCACAAGACCATCCCTGCAGGGCACGCATTTCCCGCATGACTGGTTCATTGATATCTGTAACAATGAACGATATAATACCAAAGGACACATTCCGGGAGGGTACGAACTCATCCTGGAACGGAATTTCCGCAGAACGACGTCTATTCTCTCGTTCATATTGCCTTTCTTTGCTAACCTGTGCATGTTAAACCTCCTGCTTTTGATACTGCACCGATTTGCGCAGCAAATCGTGTG
>JAIKXO010000122.1 GCA_024684065.1 Lachnospiraceae bacterium | reverse complement strand
TTGGATGAACAACACTCCGATATACCTTCAGTTACAATGGTTCGATACCGTAGAGGAAGTAAAGATTTCCTCTGAGCTACGCTCAAAACGATGGAACACGGAGGTGACCGAGCGGGATCGCCGCTACCTCAGTAAACTGGGCATGAACCCAGCGTGATCGTTTTGAGTGCGTATTATACGACTTTTAGGATATCAGGCCCCGGTTCATTAAGACAAAAGCTTTTGAAAACTGCAAATGAGTGAGAAAGATGCGTGGAATCTGGTATGGGAAACGATAAAAGACCGGTATGGATTCCCCGAGCCCGATTATTTTCCGGACAAGGATGATTTCCATCCATCCCTCCATACAGGTGAAATACCGGACTTTATAGAGTATACAGGCAATGCAATGATGGTTTATGATTATGACCGGGAAAATGAATTTTAAATACTGAATTCTGTAAATTATATATATAATGTGGGTTTTCTTGAGGTTGGCAAAGGGTATTATATAGAGGTTGAATGCGGGGGAGAAAACTCAGAAAGAACATATGAGGTAAGAGAGAACGCCTCAGAGCTTGCCGCATATTATGCATGGAGGAGTGATGTAAGCCCGGAGGATTACTTACGATCTTACTCAGAAAAAGACAATCTGATCAGTTCAGGGCGGCTGTTTGAAGGAATGGACGTTTCCAGAATCGAACACAGAAATGGCAGAAATCAATAAGCCTGTATCAGGAAGACAGGGGGTCATAATACTTGGATATATTATTCAAAACTAATTTTATAAATTCGTTTTGGATATTCTCGCTGTATTATAGAGCAAAATAATGCTCCAATTGTATGTGAGAGGATAATGTATATGAGAGGATAATGCATATGATAGTAAGGGATATGTTCCATGATGTGCCGGAGGAAAGAATAATTGCCAGAGCAATTTTTGAGGACCGTTGCAGGCCTGAGAACATTTATGGATGGATTACGAAGTATTATGCACAGTTAATTAAGCTTAAGTCTGCTAAAGTGAAAAAATCAGATATGATGTTTTTCATGTCTGTTGTAAGTGATGACAGGGAAGCTCCCGACTCTGAAGAGGGTATGTCAGATGTTTCAGGGGCAAAACCCCCTTTCAATAGGGGAGGTAGAATTTATGCTGATGTAAGTGGTTTTTCATATGAGGATATCAAGGCCGGTTCCGAAAGTTATTATGGGATTGAATTCCTGAATTACAGACAGTATGCATCTCTTTATGTTCCGGACTATACGGTTCAGCTATACGGAAAAGAGGTTGTCGCGTCTGAGGCTTTGCGTGAATATGGTTGGAATGGATATGATGATAAAATCGTATGTACCGATGAATTCAGAGTCAGAGTGTTGCAGGCGTTAGACAATATGAAACAAGAGTTGTATCCGGCAGATATTAATTATATGGACAGATGCAGAAAACAGTTTTGCAAAGCTTATGAGGGTAAAGAGGTACCTCAGTGGGAGGATGCTGGAAAGACCGAAGAAGCTTGAGCAATTAGCTGCTCAGATAAATAAATCCCGGCAGGATATTGTGGAGAATATGTGCTGAAATAGGATGCGATCCTGATGAGTTTAAAAGTTTTGTTTCTGATCCATCTGTAAATTCGGACAATATAATGAAAGAATGTAACATGAAGGAGCCGGAAGAGTCATCGACCGAGGCGGATAAGCAATTTGATGATTATGAAGATTACCTCAATCCCCCGGATGATGAGCCTGAGGTACTGAACCGTTTCGGCAGATCATCGCATTCCGATATTAAAGACTGTAATTATGGTATCCGGGCATGAAATTTTCGATTTTTGGTGTCCGTATCATTATATAAGAAAGGTATCATTATTATGAATGAAAGAATAAAAGTATTCAAATGTCTTACTGAGAACACTATCATTCAAGTTGGAAAAAAAGATGGGGATGTAATAGACTGCATAGTTGTTACCGATGATGATATCATTAAGCTTAGCATGGAATTAAAAAAACAATTTGAGTATTTGTCTGTATCGGATGATGCTATAAGAGTAAAGACTGATGATAAAACATGGAGCCTTGTTGTTTATTCAAAGAAAAGCCTTATCATCCAGGTATTAGATATTCTTCAAAACCGCAGGTATGGTGAAATACGTCCATGGACACGTGGTTACTGGCTGCCTGAAGGTTTTCTTATTGACATTAGCGATGGTAAAGTGATTAATGGAGACAATGCTATACATGAATATTTAAAAGCAGAAATCAGTTCCGGGTGGGACAGCTTTAAAAGCAGTCTTATAGAATATCTGAATGATGAAATTACCCGGAAATTGGATATGATAAAAAACAGGAAGCTTTCCGAATTCTGGGTAAAACGTATTGAGGATGATATAAAACTTGCAGAGTATCGTAAAGAAAACATTCAGAAGAAAAAACCGTTGAGCGGATTTATAATAGAAATGTGACCGTTTTAACATCTTATAATTGCTTTTCATGAACATTTGGGAAGGAATCTGGCAATATAAAGAGAATAAGATAATGAATGACATATCTTTAGAATTAAAAGAAATTGCAGTAAATAAAAAAAAATACATGCTTAACCAACATACATATGCGGCTCTTTCTAATGATGATAAAAATCCGTTGTATAATATAAGCGTGTCAAACAACTCATTTAGTATAGACATCTGGAAAGGATGTTTATTACAATGTGCATATTGTCATGTTCAGGGATGCTATGGAGATTTAAGGGAAGACGGAAATGGAAATCTTACGATGAATTATAAGCCTGAAAGAAGAAACGATTCAACAATATCTGAAATTGTTGAGAGTCTTATCAATTATGAAGGCTTTATAAACGATTACTCTCCTGTCAGTATCTGTACATCTTCTACAGAACCCTTTATTAATGAAGAGATTACTCAAAGCACTATTGACATTATGCTTGAATTTGTAAAACGCGGAAGAAAAAATCCTTTTTGGATAGTTACCAAAATCGGCGGTATAGATCAAAAATGGGAGCCGGATATAAGAAAAATCATAGAAAATGGAAATAAGCTTCTTATTTCGGTGTGCTGGACAAACAATAACATAGAGATTGAGCCTTATCATAAGAATCGTTTCGTTAACCTTTCGTGGATGGCTGATTCCGGCGTACTTATCAACTGGTATATGCGTCCGTTGGTTAAAGAATGGAATGCTTCCTTTGAGAACATCAGATATATCATGGAAACTGCCAGGGCTACGGATATAAAATTTGTAAGTATATGTACCGGCGGGCTGAGATGGACAGAAGGCATAGAGTTTGCACTTGAATGTATTCATCATATTGATATGCCTGAACTTATTAAAAATGATAACGAAAAAACACTCTCACCCGAGATAGAAGAGTATATAGAAAAGTTAAGCGGTGAACTATTCCCTGACACACCGATTTTTTTTAGATCATGTTGTGCACTTAGCCATGCATTTGAAATCCCCAATATCAATCTTCTCCAATTCAGCGCTGACAGTCATTGTGACAAATGTCCTGCAGAACAGCGCAAAAGGTGCAATGCTGCTAAAAATGCTGTAACAGAAAATATTGATACTATTTCCAGGATATTTAATAAGGATTTCACATACAGCTATTCAAAGTATGGTTACTGGAAAGTTAATCATAATACATCATATAGTGAACGATCAATAGCTTTAAAACAGATTTCAGGATTCTTGTTTCATCTTGTTTCAAAAGAATAATAAAAACAGGTGTTTGAAAATGAAACTTACATTAGGAACCTGGGGATTTTATAAACCCTCTCCTGCTGAGAGCATTGACAGTGTACTTGAATATGCTGTTGAAAGCGCAATATATTATTTTGATACTGCTCTTGTATATGGCGGACAGGAAGCTGAAAAAGCTCTCGGAAGGCTAAGAAAGAAATTCAGTAACCGTCCGTTACATATAACGACTAAAATACCCGGAAAAGTAAAACCCTGGAAAGGTTGTAGTATCGGTGAGATTTACACTCCAGAACACCTCGAAAAGTGCCTTGAATCATCTATAAATAATCTTGGAGCCGTTGAAACCATACTCCTTCATAATTGGTCTTCTGAATTTACGACATCTGATTATAGGATGATATTCGAAATCATGAATGGCTGGAAAGAAAAGGGATTATGTCAGGAAATCGGAGTTTCTTTACCAAATGGATATGGAGTTCTTCCTCAGGAAGATCTGATAAAGAGTGTTGATACGTTCATGTTACCAATCAATTCCACTAACCTGTTTAACAGGGAAATAGGTTTGAAACTTAAAGATCTCGGGAAAAAAGTTATGGTAAGAAGCCTTTTTGAGGTGCGTGAAAATGTACCGTCCTCTATTGAGAAAAAAAAGAATATAATTGCTGATGTTGCGTTTGCTGATGAAATCGTTATTGGTACTACAAACAGAAAACATTTATCAGAACTGAAAGATATAGTCTTTGATTTAAGGCAGTAATGCAAACAAATGATCTGCTGTATCAAAAATCAAAGTACAGCAAATCGGGAGTTCAGGGGTAGATAAATGCTTTGGATGTATGATATTGCAAAAAAAATAATTAATAATCATCCTGAAAAAGAAGAATATATATGTCAGTGTGGCATAAGCACAACAGGGATTGCCCACTTTGGAAATTATAGAGAACCTGTTATAACATATGCTGTCGCAAAGGCAATAGAAGCATGTGGAAAAAGGGCACGGTGCAAGCTGTCATTTGACGATTTTGACCGGTATAAAAGGGTTGCTTCAGGTACGCCTGATGACTATGAAAAGTATATTGGAATGCCTGATTACTGCATTCCTTCCCCATATGATGATGCTATGGGATATGCTGCTTATTATGAGAAATTCATCATAGCTAATCTGGAAAGATTAGGAATCGATATGGATTATATCTATCAGCATAAATGCTATCTTTCAGGAAGATACAACAATTATATAAAAAAGGCACTTAAACATCGCGACAAGCTTTTTGCAATAGAAAACCTGTTTAAGACATCTCCGAAAAAAAACAGTTCATCTTACTACCCGGTCAGGGTATATTGTGAAAAATGTAGCAAGGATCTGACAGTAATAGATAACTACTGTAAAAACGATAATACACTTTCATATCATTGTGATAACTGTGGAAACACTTCTAAAGGCAGTATAGAGAAACTAAAAGTGAAGTGTGATTTCAAGGTTGACTGGCCAATGCGCTGGACGGTTGAAAATGTGGATTTTGAACCGGCAGGAAAGAGCCATATGGAACCAATGGGGGCTTATGCTGTATCATCAGTAATTAGCCGCGAATTATTCGGCCATGAGCCCCCGGAGACATATGGGTATGCATTTGTCAGTATCGCCGGGCAGAACGGAAGAATGTCAAAGACATCAGGAAGTATTCTGACCATGGAAACGGCTCTGAAACTATATGGAAGAGATATGGTAATCTGGATACTGGGTTTCAGAAGACCTGAGGTACCGATACGTGTTCCTGTCAGTGAAGATGTTGAAGTACTCTATAAACAATATGAAGAATTCCTCTCTTCGGATAACAGAGACTGTGTAGACTTTTGTAACCTGTTTAATATAAAAAAAGAAACCGGTATTCCTTCATTTCGTAAATTGTACAATGAAATGCTGATGTGGGGAAAAAGTGATGAAGAACTTGCAATAAAAATGGGCGTCTCAAATGAGTGCACTAAGAAAAAAATAGCGTCTGTACGATATTTTTGTGAGGTAATACGTAAAGAGAATTGCTTCAGGTTCAGCGAACCATATTCTGAAATGCTTTCAGCCGAAGAGAAAAAACTCACAGAGCGTTTTTTTAACCTTGACCTTGAACAAATAACTGTTGATACAGTAAAACTCTACTTTGATCCAGAACAGTATCGAATTCTTTCGGGTGCGTTGAATCTTCTGATGTTTGGACGGAGAAAAGGTCCCTCAATTAACAGGATACTTACAGCATACGACCTTAAACATATTAAGAAAAAAATATGGATATCTTATCGAATATAATAATAGAATACCAGAAGGAGGAGATTAAGTGAAAATACTTCATCTGTCCGATTTACATTTTCACTTTGAAGATCCAATCTCAGATCTGTTGATCAGATTTGAGAAAATGCTTCTTTTTCTCAAAGATAATACAACTATTGACCACGTTGTAATTACGGGTGATCATATTTTATTTTCAGATCCTGAAAAAAACTTTGAAATTTTCAATGACTTTATATTTATTCTAAAAAATAAATTGTCAATAGATAGCAGCAGGATACATATGTGCTCAGGTAATCATGAATGGATACCAATGAGTGGAGATCCTTTCAAAAATTGTTCTGATGATTACATGCAGGAAAAGTGTTCAGGCTTATCATATATTAGTTCTTATGAAAAAATATGTGAACGCAAGTGGGAAGATCACGGTATGGTTGAGGTTGTTGAAGATGAAAATACTGTTCTTGTTATAGCAGATGCTTTTTTTGGGAAAGATAATAACAATAAAGGCTATTTCTTAAGAAATTGCAAGAAGCTAAACAAAATAATAAGTGAATATTTTGTTAACGATAATAGAATACACGTCATTGCGCAGCATGCACGGGAGGAATACTATTGCCATAGTTGTGATAATACCGTTTGTATTCCATCTGATACAATAATATTGTGCGGGCATAAATTATTTCTGCATTCAAATATAACTTTAAAACGTGGTGTTGGTGAATGCATCTATTCAGGAATAAGTGATGGATTCGTCGGTGAACATCCTGTATATGGAATTATTGAGACAGGCGGTAACGGAACAAACGTGAAATTCTTCGAGTATAGTGATAATGAGTGGAAATGGATGCGAAGTGGTAACGATAAGAGATGTTCCTAAGGTATTTCAGGGATTTCTTCTATTGTAATACCTTAAGATGTTTTTTTGGAGTACAATAATGCATACTAAAACTTCCCACACCCAAAGCTGAATCTGCCAAATTTCAGGGAAACGGTGGAAATTACTCATATAAAAGCAGGTCTGACGATCCGGATACACTGGATTTTTTCGGAACCTGGGAGACAGATGAGCTGATAGAGTATTATTCGGGTACGGGCAGCCTGACCAGCAGGAGAGAGTATGAGGCAAGTAAAAATATGGAGGAATTTATAATACAGTTCTGTGATTAGAAGCTGCGGTCCGGAGGTTATTAGAAAGAAATAAATGATGAAGATGAAGATACCGGAAAAAATAAAGAAAATATTTCAATTGATCGCAGTGGCAGCGGCGGTGGGGCTTTGCAGCCTGTATTTTATCTATGATAAAGACGTACCGGATTCAGATGATGGGCAGAACAGGATTATTTCCGCCATGCAGCTGAACAGCGGGGAATACACCGTGGGCTTTGTAACGGGTACTTCCATAGTAAATGAAATAGAGATACACTGACGGGTTTTAATAAACTTCAAAAAATGACCGGGCATAGTGCCCGGTCATTTTGAATACGGTGGAAATACTTTTCTGTTGCGGTCTTATTTATATGATCAGGGCGTCAAAAGTGATATCAAGCGTGGTTCCGTGCTTCGCACTTCCACCACGCTTCCCAATATTCGCAATCCGTGGGGCCCCTTCCCCGCTTCTTGCTCATATTGCGGCGGGTCATAAAACCTTTAACCCACTGGCAAGCAAGCTTGCCGTGGGTTCAGGCTTTTGACCCTGATATCATTTATATTCCCAGACAACGAGGGAGCCGTCTTTGCCGCTTTCTTCAAGCACGAACAGCCTGTCATTACCGTCTTCGTCCGTATACATAAAGCCGTTGTTCGGGATCGAGCCCATGAAATTCAATCCCGCGTAAACGGGCTTATTTGGCTTAAGGGAGGATTTTTTAAAGCACTCCTCATATAAAAACTCAATGTTGCCGTCATCATCTATGTTCTTTACAGTAAGCTCGACGATCCTGAAATTCTTAACCTTCTTATCTACGGAAAAGATGACGTGCGCGGTGTAATCGGTGCTGTCTTCCGGCTCGTATTTAATATATTTAACGGACTTGTCATATACATCTTCTGCCCATGCCGCTGAAACCGCGGATCCATTGCCTTTATATTCCCCTACAGGCGTCCAGTCAAGAAGCTCAAACTCATAATCGTCCATGAGATCCCAGAACGCGTCTTCGGACATCTTTAACTCTTCGGATTTCTCGATTTCCCAATAACCTATGGTGTTATGATAAAGTCCTGTTTTTCCGTTTTCCTTTCCCTCCGTGAAATAGAAGTCATCCCATTCAAGCTGGTCGCCGGCCTTATTTAAATGAGCTTCTCCGAATGCGCTGCTCGCGGCGCCGCTTGAGCCGAAATAGAAGATATGGCCGTTTCCCATCCACTGATGCGAGCTTCTCACCCATCCGTCAAGGAAGCATAAGGGCTTTCCGTCTTTTACGGAATATCCGTTGAGAATGTTGCTTCTCATATCGTCTTTGTCTCCGCCGAAAGTCTCGTCCTTGCCGATAAGAAGCTCCGGTACGCCGTCGTCGTTTATATCCATTATCACATAGCCGATGGATTCAAGAAGCTCATCGGGCTCCCCGTACATGATCTCTTCCATCAAACCATTGAGCACATAATCGTATTCTTTGTCATAATCGTATCCGTCCTTAATGGCATTTACAACCTCCGTAAGGACAGGGGCGTAAACGGCGTCATAATCCGTTTCGTCATCTTTTTTACTGTCCTTTTTATCCTTCTTCTTATCGCTTTTCTTATTCCCGTCCCTGTCGTCTGCGGTGGAATCGGCAGAGGACTTTGCGCTTCCTTTTTTGCTGCCGGTGGAAGCATCGGATCCTTTCTTGAAGCCTGCCAGCACCAACAGGCTCATCAGGCAGATAATGACGGTCAACAATGTCTTTTTCATCGCTTTTGCTCCTTTTTTATTATTGATTTGCAGATACAGTCGCCTAAAGCAAAATGCCGGATTCAAACGCTGTTATGGTAACGCTGATTAAAGCGTTTCCTTAGTAGATATTTCTTATCTGCGCCGATTTACGCAGTAAATCGTGCGCTTAGGCATAAACGTAGTTTATGCCGGGTCGGGCCGTTTTACGGATCGAATCATTTCCGCTAAGGAATCTGCTCCTGTTAATGAGTATACCCTGTTTTAATACGGCTTGCAAGGATTTTAGCCATATGGCACGGCTTGACAACACTCTTATAAAGCGGTAGACTATCTCCCGTAAATAGATCATCCCGGAGGCGGTGTACCGGTAACGTATTCCTGATACGGTCGGAATGTATTAAGGAACAGGATCTGTGCGGGATGTGTTTGTAAGCAGGAGGAAGAAATGGGACTATTTAAAAAAGAGGAGTGCGTATTGTGCGGCGGCAAAGCAGGTTTGCTCACCCGGACCAAGCTTGTAAACGGGGATTATATCTGCGGAGACTGCAGATCCAGAATGCCGGAGCATGTAGCAGATGTGGGCGACCTGATGCTTAGTGAGGTAGAGGAGCTCATAAGCTTAAAGGAGGAGAATGACAGGAGGTATGAGAGCGAGTTTACCGTTACCCGCCAGTTTGACTTCGATGGAAGCCATCCTATGATAGCGGTTGACGATAATACCGGGGAGTTCGTCTGGCTGAAGGACAGCCACCCCGATATCTTCAGCTTTGACTACATTACCGGTTACAGTGTGGATCTGCATACCAGGCCGTTTAATGAAGAAGAGCGTAAAAAGAACAGCAGCCTTACGGGAATACTCAATTTCTTCCTGTCGGATGATTTTAAATCGAGATATCCGGATCTTCCGCGCTGTCCTACGGGCTGCAAGGTGACGGGCATGTATTTTGATATTAACTTCGGGCCTAATCCCTTACACGCGGACAAGCTCCACATAGATATGCTGCCGGGCTGGTCGAGCAGTGAGGCTCAGATCGAAAAGGCCTATATATGCGCAAACAATATATACCAGTGCATCAAGGAATATAAAGAAGGCTCCCGCATAATGCCGCAGGATGTCCGATCCGGCGGTTATGATGACCGGGATGTCGATGTGGCCGAACAGCTCAAAAAGATGAAGGAGCTTTTGGACATGGGAATTCTTACTCAGGATGAGTTTGATGCTAAAAAGAAACAGCTTTTGGGATTATAAAGGAGGTTATTTTACATGAGTGGAAGCAAAATATTACTGTTTATTCTGGGACTTTTAACTGTGATCGGAGGATTTTACTGCGCGGCGACCCCCGGGCTTACATTCCTTTCCATGATATGGGTCATAGGCGTTGTAATGCTTTTTAACGCCGTTCAGGAGATCGTCACCTGGTCTGCAAGGAAAAAGGCCGGTGCGGCTGACGGATGGAATCTCTTCGGAGCGATCATTTCATGCATCTGCGGCATAGCGATCATCGTAAGCGCCAGGATCGAGCTTTTGACCGGCGAGATACTTCTGTATTTCCTGTTTATATGGCTTATACTGACAGGGCTTATCGAGATCTTCGGAGCTTTCGGGTTAAGGAAATTTAAACATTCAGAGGCTGAAGTAATGAGCGGCATGGCTAAAAACTGGGGCTGGCTCGTATTGCTCGGGATCATAATGGTGCTGACTGGCTGCTTCGGATTTGCGCATCCTTTCATAGCTGCACTGTCCATAGGCTTTGTTGTTGGTATCGAGATAGTTGTATCAGGGATAAATATGATAGCGAGGGCTTTTTCGGCCTGATCTTATATGAGTTGTTCCGGAGAAAGAGGGGGGACACCCCCTAATGCCGTTTAGTTAAGCCGCGATAAAATGTAGGGATACGAGAAGGAACCATATTGCTCCTCAGACAATGAAGAAGCGTATTTAGTTAAGTCACAAGTTTTCTTAAGAAAACTTGCGACAAAGAAGAGATCCGTCCCGAATTCCTTAGGCGCGAGGGCTCTTCCAAGCGATTCCCATCGAAGATGGGTCGCGTGAGATTTTCTTGAAAATCTCACATAAAAGGATTGCATAGCAATCCTTCATTATGCGTCTTAGGAATTCGTGGACTAGCTCTTCGGAACGTTGCTTCGTCTGAGGGGTAATATCGGTCTCCTTCGAAGTATCCCATCGTCAGCTTTAAAGCTTAACTAAACGGTGTTAGGACAAGACCCACTTCAACAGAGGAGTGTATAAATGGCAGGCAGAAAAAAAGACCCGGCAAGAACTGAGGCGACAAGAAACGATCTTCTGAAAACGGGCTATGAACTGTTCACAAGGAAGGATATAGAATCGGTATCCATGATCGAGGTCGCAAAGGAAAGCGGTTATGGCACAACGACGCTGTACCGCTACTACAGCACGAAGCCGAAGCTTGTGGTTGCCGTGGCCGCCTGGAAATGGGAGCAGTTCGTGAAGGAATATCAGATGAAAAGACCTGCTCCGGATCCTGAAAAACTGACGGCGGCGGGGATATTCGAGTTTTATCTTGACTCTTTTCTGGAGCTTTACGATAACCACAGGGACCTGCTTCGCTTTAATCAGTTTTTTAATGTGTATGTGCAGTCGGAGAACATGGATGCCGAGACGATAGAGCCGTATCGTGGAGTGATACGGGCTCTTAAGGAGCGCTTTCACAATATGTACCTTAAGGCGGAGGCAGACCATACCCTGTGTACGGATATACCGGAACAGAAAATGTTCAGTGCCACGCTTCATCTTATGCTTGCGGCCGTGACGCGATATGCGATAGGGCTTGTATACAGACCGGAGAACGGATTTGACGCGCTGGAAGAGCTTCAGATTCAAAAAGAGGCAATGCTCTGGAAATACGGGGCCTCGAACCGGTGAGCGGAAAAAGAGGGTGCAGGAGCCTTTCTTTTTTGTTATAATTTTAGTAACTGTCAGGTACCTATGCGGACATAGACCGGACAGGCACTGATTTTATTAGATATTTTCCGGCTCCTGCGTTCTGTCTGTCTAAAGCCGGAATATATAAAAGGGGATCCTACATGAAGCTTTTATTGATGCTTAACAGCGTTTCGGGAAAAGCACAGCTTGCGAGGCAGGCCTATCAGATCATAGAAGCGCTGACTCTTCGCGGCTATGAAGTCACGGTGCTTCCGATAAACCCGGACAGGGGACTTGGTACTGACGGTATTTCGGAAAGCTATATAGCGCAGTTTGACATGGTCGTCTGCGGCGGGGGAGATGGAACGATAAACCATACGGTAAATATGCTGCTTCATATGGATAAAAGACCTGTGTTAGGTTACATACCCGCGGGAAGCACCAATGATTTTGCCAGGATAATGGGGATACCGGGTACGGTAGAGGATGCATGCAGGGTTATCACTGACGGTGCCCCTTTTTCCTATGATATAGGCACGCTTAACGGTGCCGCATTCAACTATGTGGCCGCCTTCGGCGCCTTTTCCGCGATAAGCTATGCTACCAACCAGCAGCTTAAGAATGTGCTTGGCTATGCCGCATACATCCTGAGCGCGATCTCGGAGCTCAGTCAGAACCTCCGTTACAGCTGTCATATGAAGATCGAGGCGGATTCCTTTAAAAGCGAAGATGACTATATTTTCGGAGCCGTGTGCAATTCCGTTAACGTAGGCGGAATGAAGCTGTTCGAAAACAAGGATATCAGGCTTTCCGACGGAAAGATGGAAATATTGCTTATCAAAGCGCCGGAAACCGTTGCAGACATCCCTCTTATCTTAAACGCGATAGGAAGGGGAGAGCTTGACGGCCCATATTTAAGCTTCCATAAGATAACAAAAGCGAAGCTTATAGCCGAAGGAGATACGGCATGGACTGTAGACGGCGAGTTTGGCGGAGAGATGAAGGAAGCGGATATCAGAGTGCATGCAAGAGCGGTAACGATCATGGCAGGCAGGTGAAAAGGAAAGTATTTCCGATCCCCGGGGCCTTACTGATCAGGAGCCTTGAGGCGGTGTGTCTTCCGGGTCATCATCAGCCGGTCTGTTTACGACAGTAGGCCTGTATTTAAACATGGCGCCTGTTATATAATGAAAGGCCAGGCAGAAAAGAGTTAGGGCAACCGCGCCGTCTGCTATGCAGAGGCTTATGCGTACAATAAGAGGAATATCCATGTGAAAGAACTTTATCCCAAGGCGCAGCGGCAGTCCGAAGAAAACATATTCGATAAGTGAGATGAGAAAACCTATAAGGTTAGGCTCCATTATGCTTACGATGGCAGTCAGGGCCAGGACTATAGTAATGTGATAATAGTGAGTTTCAAGGCGGGAGGATTCCCCGCCTTTTTCTGACGCCGGCTCTGCCGGACCCGGAGCTCCGTTTTCGGGATTCTTAAGGCTTACAAGTGAAAGTCCGATGAAGAGGAGCACGAACAGGATATGGATGCCGTTCATCAGAGGAACTTTCATGTCTAACATGCCTGCCATCCGGCCCCCCACATCCTTAAGAAGCAGCGCCCCCGTACAGAAAAGCTCGATAGCTATGAAAAAACGGTATATCCGGTCTTCGTTAAAATTCAGATTCATTGTTATTGTCCTCTGTTGAAAGGGGTTACGGGCCGAAGCCGCTGCGGCTTCTAAGGAAAAACTGATTAATTCAGTTTTTCCTTAGATGCCTCCGGCAGGATGCGCAGAAATCCGCCAAGGAAGGGCACTTCGTGCCCGCGGGCTTATTCGACATTTGTAAACAAATGTCGAATTGATTTTCGCGCGGGAAACGCTTTAATCAGCGTTTCCCTAATGTTTACGCCAAATAAGGCGCGATCCGTTATTTAGTATAAACGTCAGATAAATCCCAGAAGATCCCAGATGCGGCCGAACAGGCCGTATTCTTTTATGCAGAGATCACTGCTTAAACCGATCCATTCCTCGACAGAATGGAATGCGGACAGCGAGAAGTACCACACGATTATAATGGAAACCAGGGAGGCAAGAAATCCGACGGGAAGAGTCTTTGATCCGAAAAAGTCTTCATGCTCATAGATCCGGTCTAAAACGGCGACCGTCATAACGGCATAGACGGGGATCATGACAAGGCACAGAAAAACCGAGATTATCACCGATTTAAAGCTTCGGGCGGGGCCGAAGCCGATGATGAAAAGGTCAAAATATTCAAACAGAATAAACCAGAGGACAGCGGGAAGGTAAGTCGCACGCGCAAGAAAATCATTTCCGTTATCTATATCCACATCTATGAACGTAAGCCTGCAGAGGAGGATGGAAAGAACAAGGAAAAAAACGGACAGAACGTGCCAGGGCCTTAATGTCAGTGAAAAAATAAGGCTTACGGCAGTAAATATCAGAACAAAACAGGTTATTACCATCGATCTCTTTATCATAATAAAGTAATTTTAGTATGCAAAAATTGCGATGTCAATGAAATGATTCGGGCGTCAGCAGTAAAATGATGCAGATATCAGGGGCTCAAACGGATTCATAAAAATATGTGTTGACAAAATGATTTTATATGATATCATAATGATATCAAATAGATTTAGGAATATCTGCGATGAGCAGGTATGAAAGGAGAAAAAATGAACGAGAAAACTGTTGTGGAAAAAGAGATACAGGGGCATAAAAACGGAGGGATCGTCCTGCTTGCGGTCATCGTCCTGTACGTTGTCGCTATCCCGGCAATGGTCATCACCGACGGATTCGGTTTTTTGGGAACTATTGTAAAGGTGGTAGGGATTCTTTTCCTTCTGTTAGGGTGGATACTGTTCATGGGGCTTAAGGTCTTAAAACCGGGCGAGGCTCTGGTGCTTACTCTTTTTGGCAAATATGTCGGGACTTTAAAGGGAGACGGGTTCTTCTGGGTGAATCCTTTCTGTACCGCCTTCAATCCCGCGGCATCTACAAGGCTCGGACAGAGCGGAGACATCGTGGATTCAAAGGATTCGGCATCGGCAGCCGTTTCGGCAAACGGAATGAGGGTCAAATCAGATGCCGGAATGTCAAAGAAAATATCATTAAAGGTCATGACTCTCAACAACAGCAGGCAGAAGGTCAATGATGTGCTCGGTAATCCCGTCGAGATAGCGGTAGCAGTTATGTGGAAGGTGAAGGATACCGCAAAGGCTGTGTTCAATGTGGACAACTATAAGGAATATCTTTCTCTTCAGTGCGACAGCGCCGTCAGAAACGTAGTTAAGCTTTATCCTTATGATGTGGCGGAAAACGTGGATACTACCGGGGACGGGCTTGCCGATGACGGATCGCTTCGCGGATCGACGGAGGTTGTTGTAAACCGGATCAAAAATGATATCATGGAGAAGGTTGAGGATGCCGGTCTCGAAATAGTGGATGTGAGGATCACTTATCTTGCGTATGCGATGGAGATAGCCGCGGCAATGCTTCAGCGCCAGCAGGCTGCGGCAATGGTTGACGCAAGGAAGCTTATTGTCGAGGGTGCGGTCGGAATGGTCGAGATGGCCCTTGAAAGGCTTGAAAGGACTCAGACGGTGAATCTTGACGAGGAGAGAAAGGCGGCTATGGTATCAAACCTTTTAGTTGTATTATGCGGTAACCATGACGCCCAGCCCGTTGTGAACACCGGAAGTCTGTACTAAAAAAGGTCATACGATATGGCAGAAAAAAAACAGGTCCCGCTCAGGCTTAATGAAAAACTGTATAATGCTATAGCAAAATGGGCGGAGGATGATTTCCGCTCGATAAACGGACAGATCGAGTATCTGCTCACTGAATGTGTCCGCCAGAGGAAAAAGAACGGAAAGTATGTTTCCGATACCCTGGACGAGCCTCCAAAGCTTGACATATAAGTTTCAGGCATATCATTTCCTTTAAAAGAACCGTGCTGACAGGCAGATATTATTGCCTCAGTCAAAGCGCCCTGTATAAAGTCTTTGAAAACAACAGTACAGGGAAACG
>JAIKXO010000120.1 GCA_024684065.1 Lachnospiraceae bacterium | reverse complement strand
CAGCCTCACATTTCTTCTTGTAGCAGTTCCAGAGATAAACAAGCGTCATGTTCTTCCGGTTGTTCATCTTGTTTGCTACATCCAGGTAATCGGGATACGCTATGTTTGAATTCCTCGTATTATTCCCCGGGGCTTTCCCATACACCAGCTCATAAATGGCATAATTCGTTATGCCGGTCGGAAGCGGATACTTAAGCACCTCGCAGGCTTCGAAGGCTCTCAGGAAATCATTCACTCCCGATTTGCTTGCATTAAGTTCTCTGGCGATTTCAGCTCCGGAGATACTCAATGCATAGTGTTTGATAATGATGTCTTTGTAATCAAGCATGCATTATCCTCCTTCAAAATATATTTACCATCTGACTTGATGGCATAGATACATTATGAAGGATTCTTGATTAAAGGAAACGGCCTACGGCCGATAAGCTTCGCATTGCGGCCGTTTTGCTCCGCAAAAGCGGCCGTTGGGTAGCGCTATATGCATGTTGTAACATGATTGACAATTCACTTGAAAAAGTCTAGTATAGCATTGGAGGTTATTAAAAATTTTATAAAATTTCTTAATTTTTTTATGGGAGGAGGTTACAAGCAGTATGATTAGTTTTATCATTTGTCTGGCGATTCTGATTGCCGGCTACTTTTTCTATGGCAAGGTAGTGGACGGCGTTTTTAATCCCGACGACCGGGAAACCCCGGCGGTCGCCATTAATGACGGTATCGACTACGTTGTACTGCCTCAGTGGAAGCTGTTCCTTGTTCAGCTTCTGAACATTGCAGGATTAGGACCTATTTTCGGAGCTCTATCAGGAGCTGCCTGGGGTCCGGTCGTGTTCCTTTGGATCACATTCGGAACCGTGTTTGCGGGAGCTGTTCATGATTATTTTGCAGGGATGCTCTCAGAGCGTAACAACGGCGCTTCTATTTCCGAGGTTACCGGTATTTACCTTGGAAGCACCATGAAGAGCGTGATGCGTGTCTTCTCGGTGATCCTTCTTATCATGGTCGGTACCGTTTTTGCGGTGGGGCCTGCGGGTCTGTTAAAAACTCTGCTTATCAACAGCGGTGTTTCAGCGGACAGTCTTTTCACCAGCTCCGTTTTCTGGCTGGCGATCATCATTGCATATTATTTCATAGCGACCTTTATCTCGGTGGATAAGGTTATAGGAAAGATTTATCCCATCTTCGGAATCTGCCTGATTATTATGGCTATAGGAGTTGCCTTTGGAACACTTACCAATGGACAGTTGATCCCGGTTGCTTTGGATGATGCAGGCAAGGCTATTGTTGCTCAGGCGGATACCGTTACGGCTAGCAAGATCCCGGAGATTTGGAATAACTTGTCCAACAATCATCCGAACGGGACGCCGATCTGGTCATTTATGTTCATCACCGTGGCCTGCGGAGCTATCTCCGGATTCCATGCCACCCAGTCCCCGCTTATGGCTCGTTGCTTAAAGAGCGAGCGTCAGGGACACTTTGTATTTTACGGAGCTATGGTGGCAGAGGGTATCATCGCGCTGATCTGGGCGGCGGCGGGCTGCACGTTCTTTAAGGGGGAAGACCTCTTAGCTCTCGGCGGAGGCGGAGCGACCACAGTTTATGCGATCTGTACCACCACCATGGGAAAGGTTGGAACGATCCTTGCGATGCTTGGTGTTGTTGCCTGTCCCATCACCTCGGGCGATACGGCCTTCCGTTCCGCACGTCTTACCATAGCCGACTGGTTCAAGCTGGATATGGGCAATTGGAAGACCCGTCTTTATCTTTGTATCCCGGTGCTTGGCATCGGTGCATTTTTAGGCTTTGGTAATACCCTGGGATTCATTGATTATCAGGTTATCTGGCGTTATTTCAGCTGGTCGAACCAGACCCTTGCCATGATAGTTCTCTGGGCTGGCGCCATGTATCTTGCGCAGAATAAGCGCAACTATTGGATCTGTGCGGTTCCGGCCACCTTTATGAGTGCTGTCTCGATGACTTATTTCGTGATGGCTGGCGAGTGCCTTGGCCTTATCGAGTTCTTTAAGAACAACAAGGCCGTGGGCTACCCCGTAGGCATCATTTTTGCGATTGCAATGCTTGCGTTGTTCTTAAGCAAGGCGAAAAATGCAGGCGATAAGGCAGGGCAGGTTTCGTAGCTTTGATTTATAGTGAACGAATTTAATGCAAACACTTAATCCGTTTCCTATAATTGCTGTAATCAGATAATAAATTCAATTGATCAGAAGAAAATGGCAGGGCAGGAGGGATCTCCTGCCCTGCGCTTGTAGTATGCGCGATGAGGATGCATTTCCCATTAAACGATTGTGCGATAAGGCCGTCATGCGCGTACTGTATTTGCGTGATAAGACCGTCAAGCGAGGAGATCAACTATGCTGATTCCACCTTCCCCATTGGGGAAAACAGAGCTTTCAAAAGAGGCTCTTTCCGTGGATCTTTCCGCCTGTAAGCGGATCGGACCCTGCGGTTTTGGATCTAAAGCGATTTATCTGGGAAGCCGTTACCTTGCCAGAAGGCAGTATCTTTTGTGGGACGAAGTGGAGCGCGTATTCAAGCGTGTCGCTATAAGCCCTGGTGGATTTACAGGAAAGGGTGTTTTCGGTTCGATCGCCTATCTTGTTGTGCAGTATGGAGGGCAGGAAAAACAGGTCCGCTTCCGTCTTGAAACAGAGGCAGACCAGGCGGTAGAGTGGGTCTCAAAGAACCGTCCTAATATCCCTGTGCATAGTGCTTCGGCACAAAGGAAGCTTGCCGAGGCCAAGGCTTTGGAGGAGGCTCGCTACAAAAAGGAGCTTTCCCCCGAGGCGGAAACGACGCTTGAAATCCTCAGCAAAGGGAAAAAGTATCTTGAATCCTGGCCGGACGTTTCGGATAATTTGGTTGCGGCCGCAAAGCAAAAGCGTATCGCGGATAATATAAAGCCTGCAGTCAAGGCTTTAGCTTCGGTAATCGCGGCTGCCGGGATAGTGGCGGCAGTGTACGGTCTGGCAGGGCTTCTTACAGGCAAAAGCGGTGCAGGGTATTTTATTCTCGGGGGCGCGGCAGCTTTCTTTACAATGCTTTCTTCTGGAACCCTTCCAAGTAAGTGGAATAACAGGCGGTTTGTTCACAAGGAATGGGAGGATGCTGTTAAGCGGAGTAAAAAGCTGATCGAGGGACATGATATTCCCGTGCCTCCCCAGTATGCGCATCCGATCGTGCTTGAGCGGATGATCCGCGTTGTACGGGAGGGAAGGGCAGAGACAGCTTCAGAGGCGCTTGAGGCGGTGAAGGAGGACTTGCGCGCGCTTAACAGTTCGGTCACTGTTTCCCAAAGGGAACACGACGAAGTTGTGGTTGTAAAGCCGTTGTTTCTTGTGTGCGATTACGGGGACAGCATTGATCCATGATTAGCTTAGGATTAAGCATCGAAGCGATGCCGCTGCTATGCACGGAACAAACCGATGGATCACTTTTGACATAATATTTATTGCTGAACGGATGATGAGGATTTGGAGCCGAAGCGGAGTGATGAGGCTTTTACAACATGGATTTTAACGGGGGCAATTTATGGAAGGATTAAAAAACAGTTATGTCACGGATTTCGGAGCAGATATATTGTTCGGATTCCTAAAGGAGGAAGGTGTTTCGGAAACACTGCTTGAAGGCGTGAAAGATTTCCGGTCAAAACATGTGACCGCATCGGAGCTTACAGAACGTATACCGAAGCCCGATTACATTTATTATGGAAAAGCAGTCTGGGAGCTGGCGCTAGCGGCGCTACTTGCCCGGAAAAATCTCCTGCTTGCGGGGCCTAAGGCTACGGGCAAGAATGTGCTGTGTGAAAACCTCGGCGCTCTTTTCGCAAGGCCTGTATGGAACGTATCCTTCCATATCAATACTGATGCCGCATATCTCATAGGAACCGACACTTATAACGGCACCTCTGTAGTGTTCCGCCCGGGACCCATCTGGCTGTGCGCAAAACATGGCGGCTTCGGGGTGCTTGACGAGATCAATATGGCAAAAAACGAGGCGCTGGCTGTGCTGCATGCGGCTTTGGATTTTAGGAAAAGCCTTGATGTTCCGGGCTATGAGCGGATCGAGCTCAGTCCTGAGACCCGCTTTATCGCTACCATGAATTATGGCTATGCCGGCACCAGGGATCTGAATGAGGCGCTGACCTCGCGTTTTGCCGTCCTTGATATGCCGCCGATCATAGAAGAGGATTTAAAGAAGCTTGTCTCCCGCCGTTATCCTAAGATCAACGAAAAAATACGCGACCAGCTCTGCAAGCTCTACGGGGAACTCGAGCGTAAGGCGGAAAGCGCGGAGATATCGGACAGCGCGCTGGATCTTAGGGGGATGCTTGACGCAATATCGCTTATGGAACAGGGACTTTCCTCCGGAGACGCTCTCAAAATGTGCATCGTAAATAAGACCTTTGACTCCTATGAACGCGGGCTGATACAGGATGTGATCGCCGCAAGGATCCCGCAGGATCTGACCAGGCGGGAGATCTTTAAGCCAGAATGACTTGTTGAAGGGTCAGCTGACATAGGTTTTATAATATTATGATCAAGAAACACTATAGCGGCAATGCCCGAAGGGCCCGCAACATAATATGGAATGCCGCGGGAGACTATGGCTTTGAGCCGCCGTTTTTGGCTTTTTTTCCGGACGGAACACCGGATAATTATTTCAACATGGTGGTCGGCCTTACGAAGAAATGGCTTGAGCTTGAGCGTTTGTGGGAAGCCTTTGCCTCCTACGAAAATGACCGGCGCGCGCAGGAGTTTGACGACTACCTCTGGCTGGGGCTTGAAAACTGTGTATACGAAAAGGAACTGCCTGAAAGGCCGATGCTTTCAAGGCTTCGTAAGGCAAGGGCAGAGGAGTTCTTCCGGATGCAGCAGTCCCTCTCGATGCAGCAGATGGAGCTTCAGAGCATGCCGGTGTATACACAGCAGGAGGCCCGTTGGTCAGAGGTGCTGAATAAGCGTCTTCTGCTTTCTTCAAGAGAGAAGCGTATGGCTGAAGCGCTGCGTTTTCCGGGGGAGCTCGATACCGGCGGGGTGCTTAAGGCGATGGAGGGCTTTCTTTGGGAATTTTTTCATTATTCTAAGAAGGATGCGCCTGAAGGCAGACATCGCGTCGGAATGCTTGCAAAGCTTATTCTTAAGCGGGAGCATAAACATTTAGATCGTCTGATCGTTCGCGCAGGTACCGGCGAGGGGGATCATCCGCTGGCAGTCCAGCAGCGTCATAGGGGAATGGGACGATATACCGGCCCGACAGAGGAGGATGCGGCATATATCCGGGCAGTGTTCGGAAAAAGCATTCTTTCTGAAAAGGAGCTTAGGAATCTTGAGAATGGGCTCTGTGTTGATGAGGATGAAGGATGCCGTCTATGGATCACCGGGAGGGAGCCTGAAGGGGCGGAGCCTGCAAAGCTTCCGGCTTCGCTAAAAAAAGAAATCATCGAAATCCGGGAGAGCGCCGAAAAACAGAGAAAGCGTAACGGGGAGTTTTTGAATGGCCATGCGGCTATGGTGCAGGGAAGCATACGCCGCTTATATGTGCGTATAGACACGGTCTTTTCATCTTATCGGAAACGGCTTCCCGAGCCGTCCCGCAGCGGCCGCCTTCGTCCCGAGATGACGTACCGCCTGCCTCTTTTTAGTGACGATCGCATATTTTTAAAGGACGCAGGGGAGAACCAGCCTGAGCTTATCGTGGATCTGCTGCTTGACGCGTCACAGTCCAGAATGCATTCGCAGGAGATCCTTGCCAGTGAGGCGTATATCATCGCAAGGGGGCTTGAGAAAGCGCATATCCCAGTTCGGGTCTGCGCATTTCGGAGCCTTAAGGCCTATACGGTGCTCGAGGTGCTTAAGAAATGGAAAAATGACAGCTTCGAAGGGATCCTCGGATATTTTGCAGGAGGCTGGAACCGCGATGCTTTGGCGATTGAAGCTCTTGGGCGGTTTCCGGATGCTTCTATGCGGGGCAGGCAGCGGATTATCTTAGTGCTCACGGACGCAAGTCCTAACGATTCGACACCTTTCGCAGGGAGTGGCGGTTTTTTGCCAAGAGAGTATGAGGGGGCGGCCGCGGTCAAAGCGGCGGAGAGCGCCGTTCGAAGCCTTCGTGAGGAGGGCATAAGGGTCGGAGCGGTGTTTCACGGCAACGCCTCCCATCTGGAAAATGCGCACCAGATCTACGGCCACGCCTTTGTACGGATCCAAAAGGCGTCACAGTTAGCCCAGGGCGTCAGCGAACTGTTGCTGATGCTTATGAGGGAAGCGCGGGCAGATATAGAATAGCCCATGAGGCGGTATCTGTAAGTCAGAGATAGAGCCGCCAAAAAACCATTTTATATTGCCGATCCGCTGTCAGGAATAATAATCATCGGATACGTTTTTTCGAAGAGCCGCATCTGTCATCAGCGTGGCATCGGTTTCGACTACGGTTACGATGCCATTCTGCCTGAGAATATCCCGGACGTTTTTTTCATCGGATTCCCTGACCTTGATCCAGTATATTTCGCGGTCGATACGGCCTTTTTTCCCGAAGTCCCGGGGATCAAGCTTCGCTCCGCATCCGCCGGCCATGACGGAGTCCTGCAGATAATGTCCTGTCCTGACGCCCCGTATACCGGCGTTCTTTAACGTTTCTTTAATCTCAAGCCAGGTTCCCTTGTCTCTTTTTTTGAAAATCTCTACCCGCTTTTCAAACATACCTATACCCTTCTATCTCTATTTATAGTAAGCGAACAAAGCAATTGCGGTTTGAGCTTGCCTTGGATCCGCAATTATTTTGTGAGCGAGTATATCCTAAACGAATTCATTTAATTCGTCTAGGATATATCAATGTAATGTATATATTTGCCGTGTAATCAGATATATACTGCATGAATATATAAATCAGATCTAAACCGGCAGTTATTTGTGCCAAAAAGAAAAAAAATACAGTGTAAAAAGTGCTCACATAGCCATTATACTCATATTGGACGGACGCTTCAAGAATATAAGAAAAAGCGGGCAGCGTGAATTTACACTCGGAAAATCTCAGATATAAAGAACTGACAACGCTGGACGAATACAAGAGGGAGTCGCCCCTGCTGGTCAAGGCGATAAAGGACCTCGAGGACAGGAAGTCAGCCCTGCAGGCAGAGCTTGAGGCGAAGGGCCGGGAGATGGAGGATTGTGAGCGGAGGCTGAAGGACCTGCAGGCGCAGTACCAGGCGGAGCAGCGTCGTCTGGATGAAGAATATACGACCAAGAGAAAAAAGGCGGAAGAAAAGGAGAAGGCGCTGGCCGCGAGGGAGCGGAGGCTGAAGGGGAGGGAGCTGACGATGGCCGAGATTGACAGGTTAAGGGACAAGCCCGTTTGGGGCGCCGAGATCAAGGACAACATCCTGAAGACCGCCGCGGCAAGCGCCAGAAGCTCAGAAGACGCCAAGAAGGCAACGGCCGCGAGGAAGGCCGCGGAGGAAGAAACCAAGGCGCTTAAGAAGGAGAAGAAGGGCCTGGAAAAGGATATTAAGAAGCTTGAAAAGCAGATCCCCGACTTTGCTCAGATGCTCCACTACGAGGCGCTGGAAGGCCGCGTAAAGGAGAAGGAGCAGGAGATAGAGGGGCTCAGGAAAGACATAAAGGTGAGGGACAACTTCATCATTGCGCGCGGCCTGAAGGACAAATTTTTAAGCTATTGCGCTGAAATAGGGCATAAGCTCATGGTTGCAGTTGAGGGGGTTATTGACAGGCTGAGCAGGTAGGACAGGCAGGAGGGGTGGCACCGGAATCAGGCCGGGCCCATAGCAGGCGCTCTCGGGGAAATGCCGGGAAAGGTTATGGGCACCTTAATATAATAACAAATAAGACATCGAAGAATGTGGCGGCCGTTTCCAGGAAGGGCCGCCCTTTTCTTGATTGTCGGCGTGGAGCGGGGAGGCGCTGGACGCGAAATCAATATAACAAACCTGCCATGGAGCGAAGAATCCCCTTACCCGGGGCGGCAAATTTACATTACCCGGGGCGGGCCAGGGGCATGGCCAGACCTACATTGCACAGGCTGGGGCTGGCTCCCTTCGGACTGGACAGTCAGGGGACGATGCATTATACAGCTATGAACACTGGATGGGGAATGAGGGCCAAGGCGAGCCGCATAGCGGGGCTCTCGGGGATGCCCGCCGGCAACGGGCTGACGGACCACTTCGCAGAATACGGGCTCCTTGACACGATGATATGTTAACACAACGGTAGCATGCATACCGATTATAGACTGAAAAATGAAAATTATACCGTAGGTTGCAAAATATTTCTATCTGTTTTTCTACCACAATTTCTACCACAATAAGAATAATTTTTTTGAATTCCAATTAACGAAATCTAACAAATATGCTTCAAAATGTATAGAAAAAAGAGCCCCGCAATCACCGGTTTTCCCAGTAATTACGGGGTTCTTCGCCGTGCTCCCGGCAGGATTCGAACCTGCGACCTACGCATTACGAATGCGCCGCTCTACCAGCTGAGCCACGGAAGCATCCTGTTCTCTGCACCGGAGCTTTTGAATTTCTTAAGCTCCTCAGAACGGATATCATTATATTAAAAAAATTCTTATGTGTCAAATAATATTATTTCCAAATCTTGACTATATCGCCTTAATAATGTAAACTACTTTTTCGGTAATGGGTTTACATTAACGAAAGGCGGTATACTGTTGTGAATATTACGAATAAGACGAAATCAATGATAATGACAGCTCTTATGGCTGCGATAACCTGCATTCTCGCTCCGTTATCCGTCTCGATCCCGATAAGCCCCGTCCCGATAAGCCTGACACTGCTTGTTATTTTTTTAAGTACTTATCTTCTGGGGATGAAGATGGGGACGATGAGCTATCTGATCTATCTGCTTCTGGGATTTGCGGGACTTCCGGTATTTTCAGGATTTACGGGAGGTGCGGGAAAGCTTTTGGGACCTACCGGCGGATATCTTATTGGCTTCATTTTTACAGCCCTTATCTGCGGCTTTACATTTGAACACAGCGAAAACAGGTGGATTCATTGCCTTGGGATGATTACAGGCACTGCGGTATGCTATCTTTTCGGTACGGTCTGGCTTGCGCACCAGGCAGGGCTCAGCTTTAGTGCGGCTTTAGGAGCCGGAGTCATACCTTTTATACCTGCTGATATGATAAAAACAGCAGTAGTGCTTCTTGCCGCTCCCGAACTTAAAAAGAGACTCCGGCCGGTGCTTGATTAAAAAACGTATATTTATAACAAATAATTTTGTAAAAAAGCATAAGGAGATCTTTACAACATTATTCCGGATCAGCTTCGTTAATTTAATCTTGTTGATCGCATTAAAAAAGAGAATTGAAATATCCCGTTTCCGTTAGCGGCATTAGTGTGGTATACTTGGAAAAATGCAATTTCTGTTCACGCTTTATAAGCGGCTTCCTGCCGAAATAATATGATCCGACCCTTGATCGAAAGCGTGATACAAAGGAGACGGGATCTTGAAAGACGAAAACAGAAAATATCTGAGATTATCGATCGCTATAACGGGGGCTTTGTCCTTCTGCATCCTGCTTTACTTCTTTATACTGAGGTTCAGTGACGTTTCTGACGCGTTCAGTATGATCAATGCCATTCTGGAACCCTTTATATACGGGGCCGTGATAGCATATCTGCTGGCACCTCTGTGCCGGAGACTTGAGAAGCTTTTTTTCAAGGCTTTCGGAACGAAGAGGGAAGGTCTTGTTAAGGGTATTTCGGTATTTTTCGCCCTGATTATCGGCCTTGGGATTATTACCCTTATAGTTCTGCTCATAATCCCTTCCCTGGCGAAAAGCATATCGGGGCTTATACAGGTGCTTCCTTCCCAGCTCGATAAGGCATCGGCATTTTTCGAAGAGCTGATGCACAGCAGGCCGATAATTCTTCAGACGATTGATACATGGGCTGATGATGCAGTCAGGTATGTGAAGGAATGGATCAGTACGTCGGCCGTTTCCGATCTGCAATCCGTCAGCCTTACGATAGTCGGACGCGTTGCCGGAGTCGTTATCGTTTTTAAGAATCTTCTCCTGGGATTTATCATTGCGTTATATCTGCTTTTGAAGAGGGAACAGTTCGCGGCTCAGGCCAGGCTCTGCTTAAGGAGCATCTTTTCAGATCGCTGGTATAACGCTGTTTTGAAAGAATTATTATATGCAGATAAAATATTCAACGGATTCTTTATGGGCAAATTAAAGGATTCCGTGATCGTCGGCTTTATCTGCTTTATCGGAAGCCTCATTCTGGGATACAGCTCACCCCTGCTGATCGCCGTGATCATCGGAGCCACGAATATCATCCCGTTTTTCGGACCTTTCATAGGCGCCGTTCCCTGTGCCCTGCTCCTTGTCCTTGAAAATCCGGTACATTGCCTGACCTTTATCATTTTTATAATTTTCATCCAGTTACTGGACGGCAACGTGATCGGACCTAAGATCTTAGGGGACACAACCGGCCTCTCAAGCTTCTGGGTTTTGTTCTCCATTTTATTCTTTGGCGGATTATGGGGAGTAGGAGGCATGATGATAGGCGTGCCCTTATTCGCGGTAATATATGACGTGATCAGGACACTTGTTTTTAAGAGCCTTCATAAAAAAGGCGAAAAGAAGATGGTAGAAGATTATAAGCAGACCTACCATCTGGAAAAATAAGCAGAAAATTTCATCCGGCATAACCGGCCGGAATTATAATACACGTCACGATTAAGTACCCGGTCGGTGCCTGATCGTGGCGTTTGACTTTTTATGGCAAAACGGGTATATTTATCGTTGTTGTTTTAAGTGTTTCAGGGAAATCTCAATGGATGACTGTATTGTAGTTAAGGATCTCTATAAGAGTTTCACGACAAAAAAGAAAACGATCGAGGTTTTAAAGGGGATCGATCTTACTGTACATAAGGGGGAGATTTTCGGTATAGTCGGGTTTTCCGGTGCCGGAAAGTCTACTCTGGTACGTTGTATCAACCGTCTTGAGGAACCGGACCGGGGCACCGTATTCATCGACGGCCTTGAGATCACGGCTCTGCCAAAGGATGCCCTGAATCAGAAAAGACGACAGATCGGCATGATCTTCCAGCAATTTAATCTTTTTGACTCCATGACTGTCAGGCAGAATATTGCTTACGCTTTAAAGCACTCGAAGCTCTCGGACGCAGAGAAGGCCGAAAAGATAGATGAAATGTTAAAGCTCGTATCTTTGACCGATAAACGGGATGCTTATCCGGGAGAGCTGTCGGGAGGACAGAAGCAAAGAGTGGGCATTGCCAGGGCTCTTGCGAACGATCCCGATGTGCTCCTTTCCGACGAAGCCACAAGTGCTCTTGATCCCATGACCACCATATCCGTCCTGGACCTTTTAAAGGAGATCAATCAGAAGCTCGGGCTTACGATACTTCTGATAACTCATGAGCTTGAGGTCATTAAGTATACATGCGAACGGATGGCCGTTATGGAACAGGGACGTCTTGTTGAGCAGGGGACGGTTGCCGAGGTATTTGAGAATCCGCGGTGTGATACCGCAAAAAGCTTTATCGAAGTGTATGAAAAGTTCCGTCGGTAATGTGTAAAACGCCCGCGGGAGGAAATAAATGAGTCTTTACAAATATTCGTTATGGGAAGTGCTTAAGCACTCATTCAGCGCAGAGATCTGGGAGGACATGATTCCCGCGATAGGGGAGACCATGTATATGGTCTGCATATCTTCGGTTTTTGTTCTTATTTTCGGACTTATACTGGGTCTTGTCCTGGTCATGACAAGCAGTGACGGGCTGACCCCGTGCGCTCCGGTGCATAATATTCTTGGAGCTGTGATAAACTGCTTCCGCTCACTTCCCCAGGTTATCATAATTATTGTCATGCTGCCTGTAGCCCGCGCGCTCTTAGGGAAATCATACGGCTCAAACGCATGTATACTGTCACTGATCGCCAGTTGTGTGCCTCTGTTTGCACGGCTTGTGGAGAGCAGTCTTTTAGAGATCGAAAAAGGCAAAATTGAAGCGGCGAAAGCCATGGGAAGCACCAATGCCCAGATCCTTTTTCAGATCATGGTTCCGGAAACCCTTCCTTCGCTTATCCGTGCCTTTACCAACGCGGTGATCATAGTTATCTCAATGACGGCTCTTGCGGGAAGCTTTGGAGCCGGAGGGATCGGATATATCGCGGTTACCTTTGGATATGCCCGGTTTAATCATGATCTTTTGTTTGCCACGATCATCGTTCTGATCGTAATAGTGCAGGCGGTGCAGTTTGCCGGAAATTTCATTTCAAACCGCATCCTGAAAAAAAGGCATTTGATATAACGCCTTTTATATAGAAAACACTTTTTATCAGTACTTTTTATCAGGGAGGTAATGATCAATGAAGAAAAATGTATTGGAAGCTCTTTTGACAGCGGCTCTGAGCATAAGCCTGCTTGCAGGCTGCGCAGGCATGCCTGCGGCTCCTGCTGCTGCGCCTTCGGGAGAGGAAAAAACGGAAGCGGAGGAAACGCCTGAAGCCGAGGCCGAAGATTCCGGAGATATGGTTGTATTAAAGTGCGTGGCGGATCTGACGCCTCACAGCGAGATCCTGAACGCAGCGGCGGATAAACTTGCCGAAAAAAATATTAAGCTTGATATAGTATCCACGACCTGGGATGCGACCTGGAACGATATGTTAGTTGACGGAGAGATAGATTTTGCTTATTTTATGCATGTTCCGGCAATGCACAGCATAGAAGAGGAGTTGGGAACAACGCTTTACAGCATGGGCGGTGTTCATGTTGAACCCTATGCCTGCTTCTCCGATAAATATGCTTCTAAGGATGAGTTGCCCGAGAATGCGATCATCGCAATACCCAATGATTCCTCAAACGAGTACAGGGCGTTAAAGGTCCTTGAGAGTGAGGGCTATATAAAGCTGAATCCTGACATGAGCCCCATGGACACATCTATAAAAGAGATCACCGAGTATGTAAAGCCGATAGAGATCATTGAAATGGACCAGGCCAATATCATTCCTTCATCAGCGGATTTTGACGCTTTCTTCGTAAATGTAAACAGGGCATTGGAGGCAGGCCTTGATACATCGGCTTATCTGATGCGCGAGGGCGAGGATTCCGAGTATGCAAACATCATTACGGTTACGGAAGCCAATAAGGATAATGAAGCGATAAAGACTCTGGTAGAGATCCTTCAGTCCGATGAGATCAAGCAGTTTATCACCGACAGCTTTGACGGTGCCGTTATCCCGGCAAAGAATTAGCGGGATATCTGATGATATATTTTGCTTAGGGAAGCGCTGATTAAAGCGCTTCCCTGCGCCGGACGCACAGGGCGAAGCCCCTTCCTCTGTGCGTCCGTGCGCATCGTTTGCTAAGGAAACGCATTTTTTCAGCGTTTCCTTAGTATAAAAACAGGGGGTCCTGAAGGACTCCCTGTTTTTTAGAGGTATTAAGAGCTATTTTGCTTTAAAAGATCTTTAAGATCTTCAGCCAGCGATCTGATCTTGTTTCC
>JAIKXO010000061.1 GCA_024684065.1 Lachnospiraceae bacterium | reverse complement strand
CGGTGATGAGTTCAAGGCAAATTTAAGCGCTGTATTTATTACAGAGAACACATTCAGGATCATTCTATACAGCGTGCTGGGGATCATTACCCCGGAAAGCCTGAGGCTGTCCGCCTTGCTGGTTCCGTTTATGTTCGCAGGCCTGTTTGCGGGGATAAAAAGCAGCGAAGCGCTTGATGACAGAATCGTAAAACGGCTGGTGGTGGTCTTATTGTTTTTTTCCGGAATCATGATGATCATAAAAAATATTTAGTTGTTGAATACTAAAGAGAGATAAAGAAAAAGGAAACAGGAGATAAGCTATTGTCCCCTTTTATTTACAGGCGGGTAATGGGTTTACGCCTTTCTTTTTAAAGCAGTGGAGCTTAGCACGCGCAGAAAGACAAAGAGGGAGATGGAAAATTATAATCCGGAGGACGGGACAACGTTTGAATTAAGGCAATGGCAGGGATAGCAGAATCCGCTTAAATTCCGGCTTCTCCGATGTTTTGGTTTCGTATCGAAACCGGCAGGGTTGAAAATAGAAAATGCCCCTTTTATAATGATTGTGTCACGAACGGAGCTCAGGGAAGAGCCGGGTTCGTGAAGGTATCATAGCCGGCTTTGATTGCAGCTTAAAGGAAAAGGGTCTATGGACAGAACAGACGAGAAGATACTATCCATACTGAAGGGGAATGCCCGTATGAGTTATCAGGAACTGGGGAATGCACTGGGCATGTCCCGGGTTGCGGCGAAGAAAAGGGTTGCAAAACTGGAGGAAAGCGGAATCATTCGTGGATATAACACATATATCTGCCGTGAGGATGAGATTACCATGTTCATCGATCTTATCACAAAGGAAGGCAGATTTGAGGAAGTGCTGGAATATGTTGCTACAAGGACTGCCTTTATCCGCCAGATCTTTCAGACAACGAGGAAGAACCACCTTCACATAGTGGCTGTATCTGATTCTGTAAGGGACCTTAAATACCTGATAAGGATGATCGACAAAAGGTGCGGGGATGCTTTGGACGAGATCCACTGCCATGCCGTAAAGCAGGTCATCAAGGATGTCTACGGAGGAATAAAATATGAGCAGAGAGCAATCAAACCAGTCACTGAAGGAGCTGATGAGTCTTAAGGGGTTTGAAGTAAAGGAAAAGCATTGCGGCAGATTCTATTTCAGGATGCATATGACCCAGAGCATGTACGATACAAATATTGAAGCGCTGGAGCTTGGCGTAAGAGCATATAACAGCCTGAAAAGGGCAGGGCTTAACACGATAGGGGAGCTGGCGGAAACTGTTTCGGGAGGAGGAGATCTGAAAACAATACGGAACTGTGGCGCAAAGTCTGTCAGGGAGATCATGGAGCATCTGTTCCTGTTTCAGTATAATTCCATGAATGCTGAGCGCAGGGACGCGTTCCTAGCGGAGACCGCAGAGCTTAACATGAAGAGAATAGCAGCCGGGCCTGCGGAAACCGTATGAGGTGACGGCAGAGCTTTGCCCGCCATTTTTATTTTAATACCGGCTGCCAACTGCAATTGATAACATGAATGTTTATAATGATCCTATAACTAAGGAGATTTAAGGAGGAGCAGGGGGCTGCGGTTCATTTGATAATTCGGCAGTCCCCTTTTAATTCGTGATAATCAATAATGATCTTAAAGTTAAGGAGGAGCAGTTATGTCAAGAGACTACAGGTTTGGCCCTACGGGCGGATTATTCGATTTAAACAGAGACGGAAGGCTTGATTTTTATGAAAAGGCGATGGAATATGAATTCATGAATTCTTTTCTGAAGGATGATGACGAGGACGATGACCCGGATCTTGACGACGATCTGGATCTTGATGACGATGATCTGGATGAGGATTACGACGATGATGACGAGGACGATGATGATGATGATGACGAAGACTACGATGACGACGAAGATCCGGACGAAGATGATTATTTCTAAACAGGAATAAGGATGGGGTTCAGTAATAAGAGGGAGAAACTATGTTTGGAAAATTAAAAGGAAAAATATTGATCGGGGCTCTGGAAGTAGTAAATCCGGTTTTGGTAGGTGCTGTTATTATACTTACATGGAAGCTGAAGAGAAAAATAACCCATTATAAGGTGGTTGACGCAATTTTAAAGGAAAATGAAGATAATGCCAGAGAGAGTGTGGAAAGCAGTACTACCTGCAGAAAAGAAAATACAGACGAAAAATGCTTGTAAATGATAATCATGCAGTGGGATATTTACAGTAAGCGATATCCGTGTCTCAAAATAGGCATCGGTGCCTTTCTCTTACTTTTTTAGTTGTTGTTCTGCTTTTTAAATAATGAACTACTTTTTGTCCTATGTTATACTTAGAAAGGTTAATATGACCAGACATCCATCGTAAGATGAAGCAGATACTTAAATTATAAAAATCACCATGTTCGAAAGAAAGCTCTATAATAAATGTTGCTGAAATGTTACGGTAGGATTCAAAATATGAGGAGGTGGATTTTTCAATGAGGAATGATTGCGAAACAAAACAGATCGTTGTTGGGTTAGTGCTTGTAGTTGCCGGGGCAATTATTATTCCTATCTTTATCAGGGAAATTACTCGGAAAGCATATAAATCATCATCTATAGTTACAGAGAAAGAATTTGCTAATAACGGACCTGAAATAGTCAGAAAAACGGAGGATGAAGCTAATGACTATTGATACTGACAAAGTTGCTAATGAATGTATTAAGACTATTAGCGAAAAAATACGAAATCTTAAAAATCTTAATGTAATAGTTGCGGGAAAGACCGGAGTGGGCAAGAGCACTCTTATTAACAGTGTGTTCAGAGAAAAACTTGCGGAAACAGGGATGGGAAAACCCGTGACTACTCATATGAGGAAGCTTACCAAGAAGGATTTTCCATTGGCTATATATGATACCCGGGGATTTGAGCTTGGAAAGGATGCACAAAAGGAAGTAAAACAGGAGGTTCTGAATACAATAAAAGAAGGAATTGCAACTAAGGACGTTAATAAGGCTATTCATTGTATCTGGTATTGCATTAATACTGCATCCAATAGAATAGAGCAGGAAGAGATAGACTGGCTTAGAGATTTCGCGAAAGAAAATCAAATAACTCAGGTGCCGGTTATAATTATATTGACTCAAGCGTTCTCCAAAAAGAAAGCAGATGAGTTAAGAAAGTATATTTTGGACCAAAATCTGGATGTTGTTCAGGTAGTTCCGGTTTTAGCTGAGGATTATGAGATTAACGATGAGTACATTGCTAAAGCCTATGGCTTGGACCTGCTTATTCGGGTTATGTCAGAAGCTTTGCCGGATGAGTTACAGGACACTCTTCAAAATGTTCAAATAGCATCACTTGATGAAAAAAAGCGTTACGCACAGGCGGCGGTGGCCACGGCGACGGCAGCGGCAATAGGGGAGTGCTTAGTTCCCATACCGCTAACCGACTGTGCGATGCTGATACCCACCCAAGTCGCTATGATAGCCTCAATAACGGCTATTTTTGGGTTTGACGTAAGTAAAAGTGTAATTACAGGGTTTATTTCTGCTACAATAGGGGCAAGCGGAGCAACTGTTTTAGGAAAAACTGTTGTGGCCAATTTATTAAAGCTTATACCCGGAGCCGGGTTTGCGGCTGGAGGCGCTATATCAAGCGCAACAGCCGGTATTCTGACCACTGCTCTTGGCGAAACATATATTCTTATTATGTGCGCTGTATTTAAGGGGGAGATGTCAACAGCGGATTTCGAGACAGATGAAGGTAAAAAGAAAATAAAGGAACTGTTCAAAGAACAATTAACAATTTGCAATGAGAATAAGAAGCTATAATTCAAATAAACGTGAACTTTATAGATAAACAACACAGTTTCAATCCGTTTTAGGGACACCATAAGTAATACTCGTAGTATGTCGGGAATTATCATTTATTTTGGCCCTTCAAGGGTGGGGGAGACTGTCCGAAAACCCGGTCTGAACTGAAATAAAATTTGGCCGATACCAAAAAAGATTCTGGATGATTTACATATTATAATGCGTACCTTGACAACTGAATAAAGTTCATAAAAATTTGGTTTGAAGCTCATAGATGGAGTATAATAAAAGTGTCGAAAATACTACATTTTGAGGTGACTTCAGATGCATTATATTGAGGCGTTTGACCGCAATCAAATGATGATGACAACATGGGATTCTATGGTTGATCCGGAAAGCACGGCAAGGCTTATTGACGCCTTTGTGGACAGTTTGGACATGTCAGAGTATGGCGTGAGGGAACTGGCTTCAGAGGGCAGGCCGCCGTATGACCCGCGAAGTCTATATAAGCTCTATATTTATGGAAGCGATAACGGAATAAAGTCTTCGAGAAAACTTGAAAAAAGCTGTAAGGTAAACGTCGAAGTCAAGTGGATGCTTGGCGGCGTTGAGCCTGATTTTAGGACAATATCTGATTTCCGCAAAGATAATATAGACAGTCTGAAGAAGATCTTTCGCGAGTTTAATAAAAGAATCTCAGGAGCTGTAGAGTGGGGATTCACATCAATTGACGGCAGCAAATTTACAGCATGCAACTCCAAAGATAACAACTTTACCAAGAACAAGCTAGACGACAGGATCAAATGGCTGAACGGCCATATCGAAGAATATTTAAGGATCCTCGATGACGCTGATAAACAGGACGATCTTGAAGAGGCCCCTGAAAGTCTCACAAGGGAGTTGATTGAAGAAAGGCTCAAAGAAGCGCGTGAAAGACTCGAAAAATATGAGGGTTATCAGAAAATCATGGAGGAAAGCGGGCAGTCGCAGATGTCGATTACGGATGCAGACGCAAAGCTGATGAAGAGCAAGAACAGCTTTATTGTTGCATATAATCCTCAGACAGCAGTTGATTCCAACACGCATCTGATCCGGGATTTTCAGATGACAAATCAGGTGACGGATCATGGGCTGCTTGGCTCTACGATTAAAACAGTCAAGGAAGAATCAGAAGGGATTATTGAGACTGTTGCTGACAGGGGCTATGAGAACGAGGAAGACATGGTGAAATGCCTTGAAGACGGCATCATTCCCCATGTGATCACAGACGAGGGTAAAGATGGGTATGAGATTGAAATAGACTATCAGGAAGCGGATGCGGATTTGGGCAGCACCAATCCTGAGGAATTAAAGAAAGCCCTTCACGCAGGGATGATCCCGGAAGCTTATAAGGATGTCATATCTGACATGGAAGTGGTTGAAGTCAGAAGGAAAGTAAGCGATGGGCCCGGAGCAGATGATGGAGCAGCATCTATATACGGATCACCTGAGGAGATGCAGGCGAGGGCAGTGGAAGGCTACTTTGTCAGGGATCCTGAACGCAACTTGGTTTATTGTCCGAATGGCGAAATTTTACGGCAGAAATGCGTGAAGAAAAATGGAAACATAAGATATGCAAACAAGAATGCCTGCCGTCATTGCCCCAACCGAAACAAATGTTATAAGGGCAAAAACGAGTGGAAAGAGATAGATTTTACGAAGGATTGTTTGGAGAAGCCTTGCAAAGACTGGCTGAAAGCTGAAGAAAAGACTCCGGGGAAAAATAAGGGAACAAAAGGGAAATATCATTTTGAAAAGAAGAAAGTCGTGAAATTCTTTCTAAAGCCAGACCGGGAAAAAACGGCAGAGAGGATGTGCCTGTCAGAGCATCCGTTTGGAACAATAAAGAGAGCCATGGGATTCACCTACTTCCTGTTAAAAGGCATGAAAAAAGTGACAGGGGAATTTGCACTCATGTGTTTGGGATACAACATAAAGCGGGCAAAAAACCTGCTTGGCTTTGATAAAATGATGGAATTGATGGCAGTGGGTTCCTGATAGTCTATCAATATATGTACTTTATTCAGTTGTTAAGATCAGAAATTTTTTAGAGAAATATATCTGGCATTTTTGATGAAATAATATGCTACAGACCTCCAAAAATCAAGGTTTTCGGACGGTCTGTGGGGGGGGATCTATTATAAGCAAGATATGTACTCTTTCCTGTTTACCCTGTCTGTTGTCCTGATCGCCCTGGCCTTGTCATACCTAGTTTTTCACGGAAGGGAGCATACAACGATCGGTCGGTTTATCATATATTGCAGCGTTAACCTGACTACGATCTATGTCATCCAATGGCTGCTTATAATATATGGTTTCTTATTCATGATGATCATAGGATCGGAATTGATCAGTCTGGAAGTCGTGATCCCGGTAGCACTTATCATAACAGCGGCATCGATCGGACTTTCCGTGCTTTGGAACAAAATGGAACGTGCGGCGGTTGGGACATCCTAACACGGGTAGTGTTCGATTAATACGTCTTGTTATGGTATAATAAATTGCGCGAAATTCAGACCGGAATGATGGAAACATATGCAGTATAAAGGAAAAGAGATCACAAAGGAAGAGACATGGTGATTGTAAAGCAGAAGACGCATTATACTAAATATATGTCTAAGATGGATCTCCAATAATATGAGTATCTGGATAGTTTATATTATCATTGTCATATTGCTGTGGGCGATGACAGGCCTGATCTATAAGGCGGGAATCCATAAGGAAGAGGAGAAGCACACCGGCCTGAAATACTCTGTATCGGTAGGGGTGGTTTTCTTTGCCATATCACTGTTTTATCTCATCACAAGGGATGAACCCTTTACAATCTTTGAAAGTGCCATAAGATACTGGCCCATGACAGTGTTTGGCATTATCTACTTTGTGATCAACACTATATCTTTTAACGGATACATCTACAATGAGGTTTCGGTGGAGGCACCTGTTGAGGGGATAAGCGGTGGCACATCCACGATATTGTTGATCGCTGCTTATCTGATCATGGGAAGGG
>JAIKXO010000060.1 GCA_024684065.1 Lachnospiraceae bacterium | reverse complement strand
AGGAGACGAAACGCATCACAGACAACCTCAAAGATGTAAAAACGATAACAGTGAAGGGGGAAGATCACGGAAGCTATATAGAAAACAGTGAAATAATGGGAAATCTTCTGATCGATTTCCTGAAAGACAGGGAGACAGGGGGGAGACAGGGGACGGTTCTCTGTCTCCGCTGAAAGTATGAAATATGCTGTAAATGTTAGCTTCCGAAGAGAGAATAAAGCCGTTTAGCCGGTACTTGGGCTAACAAAAGTATGAAATACGTTGTAAATGTTAGCCCAATATGTCCGTTATAAATAATAACCGCCACAGTGTGCTAAGCTATTGGCGGTTATTCTTATTACTTATATATATTCCAACAGAAACACCTGCTGAAAAAATCGTAATGATTGCAGCAACAGTAGCTAAAGCATTCATTAACACAAGCAACCCTCCCTTCATGATATTCCTTTTCAGGTTTCTATGATAAACGGAGGGTTCAGTCCCTCCGAGTGGAGGGCTAACCGCATGCCCCTTTTCTGATGGATGATGAGGTCGCCGATAAATTCATGGCGTGTTTTGCAAAATTCAACCCGAAATCCATCGGGAATGAGTATTATACGGATCTGCTCACATATCTGGAAGACGATATAAACGTGGAACATACAAAAGCTCATTTCATATATGCCAATAAGATGGGGGAGAAATATCTGAAACGCTATAAAAAAAATTTCCATGATCCTGATATCAGGGAGTTTGACATGCAGCATGAACAATGGCTTTATGGAGAAAAGAAATATGCGGAGCCGGTTTTAAATGTAATAGATGAATTCATGCAAATACCGGTTTGAGAGGAGATAAATACATGAGGTTATGAGTAAAATTGCCGACGTAAGACCGGCTATTATTAATGCAATGTGAGGACAGTATAAAGGTATGGGCTTGACTATAGTTGCAGATGAGTTAGGATTAAAGAAAAAGGGCGATCATCATGATGCAATGTTGTTATTTAGATAGTGCAAAAATCTGGATATACAAATGATGGATTAATATAGAGCGTTTCCTTACGGATGGAGGATTATAATATGCAAAACATGGAACAGAATAGATTATCAGATGATGAACTCGAAAATATTAATGGCGGAACCGGGTATGAACCTACCAGTACAGAAGCTGCAATGGTCTTTGAAGGTGTATGTCCCGAATGTTATAAGAGGAGCGGAGGAACAGAACTTGGTGAGCTTATTGAGCAAGGTGGAGCTTATACGTGTGTGCGATGCGGATCTATTTCATCAATTATTATAAAGATATATTAGAGTGTCTATGTGCCTGGATTTCAATATATAATTAAAGCAGCACCGGGAGAGAGGTATATTTATGAGATCTGCCGGTGTATTATGGAATAAAGGTTGCGAAAGGTTAAAGGTACAAAATGGGAAGACCTGACACTGCTCTTGAGAGATTGGAAGAATTCGTAAAAAAAACACCGGATGGTTATGCAGTCGTTTATGAACCGGGTGCCAGACTTACATTCAAAGAGCTTTGGCAGCTCTCCGGGAAAATCTATGCCTGGCTGAAAGCGAAGGGTATCGGCCCGGAAGATGTAGTTATGTATTGTCTGCCGCGGGGACTGATGCTTTATGCGTGTATGGCGGGGACTATGCGTGCCGGTGCCGCTTTTGTTTTGACAGAGACACAAAATGATCCTGAAAGGACTGCTTTTATCCGGAAGGATTCAGACTGCCGGCTCTTTGTGGACGAAAGCTGTCTGCCGGAAATACTCAGCTTCCGCCCGCTGGAAGGGTATGAGCCGGTCAGGCTCCATAGCCTGTGTTATATCTCCTATACCAGCGGGACAACAGGTCACCCTAAAGGCGTTATGCATGAATACGGTTCGTTAGACAATGCATGGCGGGCGGTTATGGTGGACGGGAGTCCTATCATGCATGAAGGCGATATCTTCCTCTCAATGAGTCCCATGAATTTTGTGGCAATGCCCATCATCTTTGCATATTTATGCGGACATGGCTGTGCAACGGCCTTGATGCCGTATGAATACTCCAAAAGCAGGGAAAGTTTTTATGACTATATTGATAGGGCCGGGGTCAATTGCGGATATATTACGCCTTCTTTTTTACGAAAAATGCAGCCGTTTCATGCTCCCTGGCATATGTGCATTCTCTCGGCCGAACCGGCCGACGGACTGTTTGTTAATGGAATGAAGTGCTACAACACATATGCTTCCACGGAAGGGGGCTGTCTGCTTACTGTTTATGAGTTGTCAGAGGCCGTGACTCCGGCACCCGTGGGAAAATCCTATTCGGGTGTGGAAGTACTCATTGTTGATGGGGATGAAACGGAGGTTCTTCCCGGGGAGATCGGAGAGGTCTGTTTCAGAACACCTTATGTCCGTGGATATATCCACCAATTGAGAAGACAGGGGGAAGGTCTGTTTCATACGGGAGATGCCGGAAAGACCGATGCCGAAGGAAATATGCTTATCCTCGGACGCTTAGATGAGATGTTCAAGATCAGAGGCTGTCGTATCGAACCGGATGAAGTTGCCAATGCTGTGAGAAAAGTCAGCGGCATTTCCGGCGTAGTGGTAAGAGGATTTGTTTTCAGGGAGATTTCATCGATAGTTGCATTCTATTCCGATCATCATATCGTTGATCCGGTTTCTCTGCATGAAGCTCTTCTCGGGGAACTTCTGGAATATATGATACCGACTAATTATATCCGTCTCAAAGATTTTTCCGTTCTGGGATCAGGTAAAGTTGATAAGCTGAGCCTCCTGCCCCCGGAGGGAAACTGGGATCGTTTCAAAAAGTCGGCCGCAGCCGAACTGCCTGTTGTCGGCAAGGGCAGAACATCGTCCGTCTATGATATGGGTGATGGTATTGTATTGAAGCAGTTTGCTGCTTCAATTCCTTACGGGACGGTATGGGATGAACTGACCCGGACCCATATTGCGCATATTTGCGGACTTCCCGTGCCTGAGGCCTATGACATTACGCGGTCTGATGAAGGGTATGGAATCCTGATGGAAAAACTCTCAGGTACAAATCTTGAAGAGATGATCCGTGAACGGCCCGAAGAGAGATTTTTACTGATCGATCTGTTTGCCGGAGCGGTAAAAGCACTTCATCAGGTTGATTGTTCGGGTACGGATCTGGAGGATGCAAAGGAAAATTCCGTCAGGATATGCGAGCAGTTTGACAAAAACTTCTGCACGGATGAAGAGAGGAAGCAGATCCGTAAAATATTTGAATGTATTCCCGATGCAGGCACTTTTACCCATGGCGACTGTCATCCGGGTAATGCCATGTTATACGATGGGGGTATCAGGTTCTTTGATCTGACATTTGCAGAAAAAGGGCATGCGGTCTTCGATCTTATCGGAATGTATGCCCATTATGTATTTCTCCCTTCATTTATCGGCAAAGAGGAATACAAATCAAGATCGGGACTGACTAAAAAGGAGGCAATGGATCTGTACCACCGTTTCCTTGACATATATTATCCGGAAAAGAACCCCGAAGAGATCTCATTGATCAAAGAATGTATCAGGGGAGTCCATGCTGCCAGGATCTGTCTTGCATCTGTTACTATGCCCGGCATTTTTTCGGATGAGATGCTCGAAGAAGTAAAACGCAGAGCAGTATGCTTTTCCGGGAAGCACTGTGGGAAAGGATCCGTTCCATGTCAATTACCGATTTAAAACATATAAATGATAACGGGATAGATTATCATCTCATAACAAATAAGTACCGGGAATTCTTTTTTCCTGTGCTGATGATCGCCATGGCAAAGTATCTGACCACCTTCGTGGATTCCGTTCTTGTAAGTACTTTCCTGGGCGTGGATCGGATGCCTGCCGTAAATCTCTGTTTTCCGGTTGTGTGTTTCATAAGCCTTTTTCATGGGATGGTCGGGATCGGAGGAAGCCTGATAGCCGCCAATGCATATGCAGAGCATGACAGAAATAAAGGGAACAGGGTATTTTCC
>JAIKXO010000046.1 GCA_024684065.1 Lachnospiraceae bacterium | reverse complement strand
CATGTTTTTGAACGCTTCTATAAAGGGAAGGATGGCCAACACGGTATCGGTCTTGCCATCGCCAGATCCGTTACGGAGTCATGCCACGGGAGCCTTACAGTCCATAACAACGGCGGAGCTGTTTTTGAGGCAAGGTTTCCGCGGGAATAAGCAGGTCCCATTTTCATCTTTATGGCCGATCCCAAATATTTCTTCAGGAATTGCAAAACGGCAGGTATCTGTTCTGCCTGATATCCTGTACGTCGCCAAATCTCATTGCAAATCCCTCTCTTTTCTGACAAAGAATGTTGATCTTTATGCCTCAGCGCCCCTGGCATTATCGGTAGAGGCGCTTGTTTTCTGTTCTGATTGTATATTAACGGAAAACAGGTCAGCGTCCTCCTTTCTTATTCAAACCGCCCTGCATCAAGGGATTTTATTGCTTTCGCCGGATTGCCTACGACCACTTCGTAGTCCCCCACATCCCTGGTAACGACGGAGCAGGCTCCAACTATTGCATATTTCCCGATAGTGACCCCGGGCAATATAGTAGAGCCTGCGCCGATCCATGCGCCCTTCTTTATATGTATAGGCTTACATGTAAGCACAGCCCTGTCGTAAGGGTCATGATTATTTGTGATAAGCTGCGTGTTTGCCGCAATGTTAACATCATCCTCTATGGTAATGCCTCCGCGTGCCATCGCAAGCACATTGAACATGATAGAGACATTTTTCCCAATGGTGATCCTGTCAAGGCAAGTGCCAAAAATAGGGGGCATCACATTAGAGCCTTCTCCGATTCTTCCTTCAAACAGTTCGTTCATAGCCCTCGCGTGCTCCTCTGATCGGGGCATGGTAGCATTGAACTTATACATTATCTCTGTGTATTTCTGATTGTGAGCCGCCTCTTCAGGGGTGGTAAGCCTCATGTCAACTCTTACTTCATTCATAAAAACCTCCGCTCGAAAACTCCCCATCCCTGTTATATTTATCCTACTCCCACGATCTGAGAAGCCAATCTTGCCGCAGCCCCGACAAAATCATTACATTGTCCGGTCGCAGCGCCCGAAACACCGATTACAGCCGACACACTCTTCCATTAACCAAGCTTTGCTTTATCAAACTAAAAACCATTACATCTGATTACATAGTAATTCAATTATCTTATCTGTAACTCCGTTTTCGGTATTTGACTTGATAACATCTGTAAAACGTTCCTTAACCTCAGCATGTGAGTTTGCAGGAGCATATGAAAAATCCGCATGGTCTGCCATTGACAGATCATTCAGATAATCTCCAAAAACTGCTGTTTCTGATGGGGATATTCCCATTCTGTCCTGAAGCGTCTTGACTGCACTTCCCTTTGATACGTTTTTAGGATATATATCTATCCATACATATGCAGTCACCTGTATGCGAATTCGCTCATTGTCATATCTTTGGAAATATGGATAGATATTCTTCTCGATGTCATCAAAATATAGCAGCGCAAATTTGACGATCTTCTCTGGTATGTCCTCGAAACTGCATTTGTACCATGCCGGATAATATTTCTGCATCTCTTTACATACTTCCACTGTGATAACGCCCAAATCCTCAACCCATGTTCTCTCCCTTCCACAAGCTATAGGTATCAGTCCATTATGGATGCGCATTTCCTCTATTAATGGTACATAATCATCATCTGACAGTAACTCTTCGGATAAGATGTCTCCTTTGTAAAAAATCCTGGCTCCGTTATCCGAGACAAACGCCATATCAGCCGCCATATCTCCAAACGGTCTCTTAAGCCCACCAATTGATCTTCCGCTTGCAGCGGCAAATATCACATTCTGTTTTGTCATAAGATCATAGGCTTCCCGGAAATTTGACGGCAAGTTCCCTCCCGAGTCCAAAAGGCATCCATCCATATCGGTAACAATAAGCTTGATCATCTTTCCGTCACCCTTCCAATTTCATATAGCCGATCCCTCACTCAATCCGGTGTGTCGCAAAATACCGTTCCCCGGCTTCCCGTGACTTCTTCATCCTGACCTCGTTTACGGCATCATAATTATCTTCAAGCAGTTTCACGATCTCCCCGCAGATGTCTCCGCGTTCAACATTTTCCCATAAGACCCGCATAGCCTGTTCCCGGCTCATTGGTTTCCGGTAGGGTCTCTCCTCTGTTATCGCGGAGAAGATATCCGCCACGGACATGATCCGGGATCCAAGGCTCAGAAAGCCGCCATCGAAATGAAACGGATATCCTCTTCCGTTCAATTTCTCATGGTGGAAGCCGGCCCAGTCGGCTATTTCATCAAAGCCCTCCACATCCGTCAGGATCAGGCGGGTATAGTATGGATGCTCCTTAACCTTGTTGAACTCCTCATCTGTCAGCTTGCCCGGCTTTTCCAGGATTTCATTCGGGATCCGCAGCTTACCCACATCATGCAGATTCCCCGCTATTTCCATCTTCATGCAGTCTTCATCGGACATTCCCGCCAGTTCCGCCAGCGCTTTTGCGGACGCCGCCACGCCCGCGGAATGCATCGCCGTGAATGAGCTTCTAAAATCAATAACCCTGGACATCAGCTTTGTGAGCCCCACGGCCTGCTCCAGACTCACATCATGCATATCCCCTATGAAAAAGGATAGGAACGTCGGATTAAGCGCAAAGTCCATCCATATGAATTCACGACTGCTCATGCGGAGGAATGCATCTACTGCTCTGCCTGAGAATTCAGTTTCACGGCCCTGCTCCACAGTTTCCCTTATGCGCGGTATCTGATTCAGTATGTCGGCATCCTCATCCCATATGGAAGATATGATGTCGGCCATGTGAATGGTTTCAGCCACTTCGATGCATTGACCTATATCCACGCCGTCACGGAGTTTTTCCCTACAGGCTTGGGATTCCGAAAACCGTATGTTCTCCTGATAGCTGTTCTGGCAGAGTTCGATGATTCCGGCAAACCGGTCAAACGGCTCCAGGTCGCGTATCATGTCCGCTCCTATTTTGGCTATCTCCCTGCGGTGGTCTTCATACGCCGCCAGGCTGTTCTTAAGGGGCATCACTATTGTGCCGACGTCATGGAGAAGTGCGGAAACAACGATGACGTGCAGGCTCTCTGTTTCAAGCCCCATCTCCGCTCCGATATGATATGCCAGATATGCTGTCTCCTGATGGTGGTTCTCTATTGTCGGATCAATAAGATTCATGGCCTTTGCCAACGCATTCAGGAGAGAGCGGATTGTCGTAAACTTGTTCATAATCTGTTTTTCCTTTCCATTAATGTTAATAACTCAAAGCCCATTTGTGCCTTCTCCATCTTTAATCAGCACCCTTTCCCCCCGTTCTTGTGTTCCTCGATAGAACATGCACCGGATCCTCCATACTCAACAAGTCCTGCATCCGCAGGATCAAGAGAAACCCTGCCATCCTTAAATACGAACGCCGGGATACCTACATCTCCGATCTCCTTACTATGATCAAAGACCGGATTCGTATCACGCATCCTCATAAACACACCCATGTTGCGGATGTTCTCCCCGATGTTGATATATTCATATTCATTTTCTTTGCCCTTTATCTGCTCATGAACATAATCGCAGCCTTGAATAAATAATACCAAAGCTGGTGAACAAAAAAATGTACATCCTTTCAATTTTTATATCAGCCCCGTTATCACTCTATTCCCCTTCTTAACGGTCTATCCTTACCCTTTATCTCAGAAATCTCTCCATTTTCAAACCAACTCCGCACAAGTTTGATTTCTTCGATATAACCCTCATCCTCATTCGGAGTCTCCAATATGAACGGAAGTCCCTGAAGTGCCGGGTGCAGCGCAATCCTCTTCATGGCTTCCGCTCCGAGAAAGCCATGTCCAAGCTTTTCATGGCGGTCCTTATGGGAACCTCGCTCATTCCTGCTGTCGTTAAAATGGACTGCCTTAAGGCGGGAGATCCCGATCACATCATCGAAATTCTGCAACACCCCGTCAAGGTCATTCACAATATCATATCCTGCATCCCAGGTATGGCAGGTGTCAAAACAGACCCCGATATGATCATTGAAATCCACACGGTCAATAATCTCCCGCAGTTCCTCAAAGGATCCTCCTATCTCTGAGCCCTTCCCTGCCATAGTCTCCAGAAGGATCACTGTTTTGAAATCCTGACCGGTGAGTCTGTTCAGAGCATCGGATATCTGCACTATGCCTGCCTCTGTCCCCTGCCCCGTATGGGAACCCGGGTGGAAGTTATAAAAGCATCCGGGAAAAAGCTTCATTATTTCCATATCCTTAGCCAGCATGTCAAAGCCGTTCTTTCTGGTATCTTCATTAGCTGAGCATAGGTTCATGGTATAGCTTCCGTGTGCGACCGGAGGCCCGAAATGCTCCTTCTTACAATACTCTGCCAAAGAGTATGCATCCTCTCTGGCAATAGGCTTTGTCCTTCCGCCTCTGGGATTTCTTGTAAACCATGCAAAGGTGTCTCCCCCCATACTTTGGATCTTCCTTCCCATAGCCTCGTATCCGTCTGTAATTGACAAATGGCATCCGGTATATATCATCGTTTTATCCTATATTACATAATAGAATGCTGTTTATGAGTTGCCTTCCGCTCTCTGTCCTTGCGATTGTATTTATAAAATTTTCTATATTTTGCCTGCTATAGCCATTTTCGGCAGCGTTAACAATATAATCCGCTTCGATCAGGATCTGATAGTCCGCCCCGTCTATTTCATTCAGAGTGTGATGATGTCCGACAAGAAATGCCACCCGATCTATCTGAGATTCTGACAGTCCGGTATCTGCGAGAAACGCCCCCACTAATGGGATCCCCTCTTCCTCCTGCAGTTTTCCGTTCGTATTCCCATACTTTTCCCGGCACAGGGGACATGCGATGTCGTGCGTAACAGCAGCCACCTCAAGAATATACTGCGTTTCTGGATCAATGCCTTCCAGCTCTCCGATCATCTTCGCATATGCCCAAACACGCACCAGATGGTCTATATCATGTAGATTCCCTTTGGAATATTCAATCATCTTTTCCATTATTACTGAAATATTCATTGCTTTTTTCTCTCCGGCTCTTACAATGGTTTATACGTATTCATCAACGAAGATCCCTGCCCGCTCTGACCTTATCTATCAGTTTCTAATGACAGGCGATTTGTAGGGAACCGTTTTCACCATACTTTGAGTCCGGTCATATTCAACCGTTTCATACATTCTTCAGATATATTGACCCAGCTTGCGCAATTATCCAATATGATCGAGTCTGAAGTTACCACGTATTCTTTTTCGTAAAGAGCCCTATCCACATCTCTTTTGATCCGGATGTCAAGCTCCATGGAATAATCTTTATGAACCTCTGCAAGCAGGCTTTTCAGCCTTCCGGAATTGGAGACCGGCTCGTCCAGGAGAATATAGATCTTTGAAACGCCTGCTTCTTTAAGAATATCGAAAAACAGATTCGCGGCCTTCTCTGTTTCTGGAATCACCCTGTAAGTTCCCCTGAGCGCGGCAAGATCTCTGATAGTGCCGTCCATACAGAAAAGGAGAATAGAGCGGCTAAACATCACTTCCAGCGTAATGATCGTATTAAACCCATCCACCCATACTTCCCTGCCGAAAATATCATGAACCGAAACCTGCTTATTCTCTCGTTCTTTAAGCTGTTCACTTGTAGCAACGCTTCTCACAACCGCAAGCCTTTGGCGTTTGGATAGCAGATAATGATCCCCAACAAATGTTGCGGACCTTTTCAGGTCATACCCCTCATTGATCAGATATATGACATGCCGGGATGCTTTCCGCATTATTTCAATAGCTTCAGGCGAGAAATCCCTTTCGTCCTCCAGTACATAACCACGCCTGGCATTCATGATATTTTTCCTCCGGATCCTGCACTATTTTCTTATCATAAATCCCCTCTTTTCCTGAGATACTTTACCGGGACGGTTTTAGTAAGCCATACGCCGTTGACGGATCGATAATATATGTATCCGTCATTCTCCATATCTCCGCTCAGCACTTCGTATACAACCGGCTTTCCGTGCCTCCTGCCTACCTTTATTGCTGTTTCTATATCCCCGGACAGATGGACATATAATCTGCTCCGGGGAAGCAGTCCCTGCCTGTCAATGGATTCCACTGATTTCTGCCCGGTTCCATGATAAAGGATCTGCGGGGGCTTTGTTGCCTTAAGCTCCACATCTACAGGTATCGAATGCCCCTGGTTCGCCCTGATCAGCGTCTTGTCTTCGTTGAAGGAATACCGCTGTTTCTCATCTGTATCGACGATCTCCTTGAGGATATCCATTGTAAGCTTATGTGTTTTGTTTACGCCGGCTATCAGTTCCTCCACATCCGCCCATCCGTGCTCATCCAATGTTATCCCCGCCGCCTCCGGCTTATGCCTCAGGATTAGGCTTATATATTTACTTGTGCTTTTCAGATTCATCTTATTCTTTCAAATTGTCATGCAATTTTCTTTTGTGCAAGTTGCACAGGACTTGGAACTAGACACAGAAATGTAAAAAGGGAGAAATTCTTTGTTTTCCTTAGCATCCGAACACTTCCGCAGTCTTCCTCATCCTGTCTGCTATCTTTACCCCAAACGGGCATCTGCCCTCGCATCCCCTGCAGGCCACACACTCTGCCGCGCCATGGTCAAGGGCTTTATAATGCTGCATTACGCTATCCGGTATCCCTGCCTGTGCCGAGGCAAGATCGTAAAACTTATTCACCATGGCGATGTCAATGTCCATCGGGCAGGGCTTGCAATGCCCGCAATAGGTGCACTGCCCCATATAGGAATGAAGCGGTGCGGAGGCGATCACGGAAGCGTAATCCTTTTCATCATCCGTAGCATCTTCGTAGGAAACGGCTTCATCCACCTGCTCCTTTGTATCATATCCGCAGAGGATCGATGACACTCCCGGCCTCGTAAGCGCATAATGGATCAGCTGTACCGGAGTAAATGCCACTCCGAAAGGAGACTGCTCTTTATTCAAAAGCCTTCCTCCGAAGAATCCCTTCATGACGGTGAGTCCAATCTCCCGCTCCTCACACAATCGATAAAACTCCGCCCTTTCATCATCTATGCCTGACAGGTTATCCTTATCATACCCTTCAAACATGGAATCCAGGTCATCTGTCGCCGGCCTCATATCAAATGCGGGGTTTATGCTGAAAAGGATCATTTCGATAAAGCCTGTCTCCACTGCGAGCTTCCCTATGACCGGATTATGCGTGGAAAGACCGATGTGTTTTATGGTTCCCTTTTCATGCAGCTCATGGACATATTCTATGAATTCTCCGTTCATGGCTGTATCCCAGTCCTTCATGGAATCTATGTAATGAATCATCCCCAGATCTACATGATCGCATCGGAATCTTGACAAAAGATCCTCGAAAGCCGGACGGACATATTTCATATCCCTTGTCCTGACATACTGGTCGTTCTGCCATGTGGATCCGATATGCCCCTGTACATGCCAGGAATCGCTGCAACCATCCATAGCCTTTCCGATGATATCCCTCGATTTCGGGTCAGCCATCCAGCAGTCCAGGATATTGATCCCCTTTTCATGCGCATGCTTTAACAGCTCCACCGACTCTGCCTCTTCATGCCTTTCGAGCCACTCTCCGCCAAAGCCGATCTCGCTGACCATAAGCCCTGTTTTTCCAAGTTTTCTCTAATTCATACGGTCTCCTTTAGTTTTCTTTAAAACACATATCCGTTTTTCTTGATATCCCAATATCCCGGTCCTTTCGCTATGCCTCATTCAGTATAGCATACCTCCGTTTCAAAATGGTATTCTTATCCATCCTTTCACTGACCCTGTCGATGCTGACGCTCAGATACACATCCGCTATGATATCCCTGTTTATCTCCTGCCATTCATCGACCTTGTTTGTCTCCCTCTCGCAGCAGAAGGCCGTGGCGACTATTGATTCCAAAAGCTCGGAAACCTTCTCGTTCCCGTGCTCGGGCAGAAGGTCGATAGCTCCGACTATCCCGTCCACCACGGTCTTCATTGCCATGATAAAAGGAGTCTGGATATTAAGCTTATGCCTCTTTGCCATCCCATCCTCGTCAAACTCCCCGTATTTGAGCAGGGATTCCCTTTATATACTCCTCTATTTTTACTCTGTGTTCTTCGCTTAACTGGCGCCCGTCATAGGTACGGACGTTTTTCTTCCTTTTATGATCTCCATCAGATTTTCCATTCGCACGCCTCCTGTGCCTTAAGCACCTCATCTCTTTTCTCAAAAAGCACACAGCCCCCCTTATGGTCATCATTCAGAAGACCGCCGTCTGTTATAGACGTAAACAGCTGGGAATGGATCGCATCCTTAAGCGACGTCTCCTTTACGTTTACATCAGAGTATGGTGAAAACGGACAAGGCTCAGCTCCGCCATGGGAATTTATATGGAAGAAGCCCCGCCCGGCAGCTATGCATCCGCCGGAGCTCTTTTCGTCTCCCGGAAACGAAATGAATACCATCTCGGGATGCTCCTTCCTAAGCCTTTCGATCTTTCCTCCCAGATACTCCCTCTCCCGCTCCCCCGGGGCAAGGCCGGTGCTATCGTCCGTTACCGGAACGAACTCTACAAATACGACTGCCCTGCATCCTTTCTCCGAGAGCCTGCCGATAAAGCCCTCTGACGATACTTCCTTGAAATTTCCTGTAGTTACAGTTATTGACACACCAAATATGATACCTCTTCTGTAGAGCTCGTCCATATTGGACATAAGTTTATTATATACTCCTTCACCTCTTCTTGTGTCCGTTATCTCTCTGTCACCCTCAATGCTCATGATCGGGATGAGATTCCGGCACCGGTCAAACAGGTCAAAATACTTTTCGCCCATGAAGGTGCCGTTGGTAAACACCGGGAACATGATATCCTGCTTTTTGCCTGCTGCCTCTATCACGCCGTACCTTAGAAGAGGTTCCCCGCCGGCTAAAAGGATAAAGCTTACACCAAGCTCATCCGCCTCGTCAAAATCCTGATCCACTCTTTGTCCGTAAGCTGACTTATTGAAACTTCATCAACCGTTGCATGATTGCATCTTGAATAACAGCCTGCACAATGCAGGTTACAGCTGTCGGTAATGCTTGCGATCAGGAAAGGCGGAATATGCTCCCCCGCCTTCTCCTTTTGCATGCGTTTCCGGGATGCAGATCTGCTTGCCACGGCAAACCTCGCCATATATGCACTTCCCCTAGGATTTTTAAGCGTTGCTCTTATGGATTCCTTAACGATCCTTTCCACGCCTTTTGTCATATATCCCTGGATATCAAACCTATCTTTCATTAAATATCTCCGCTTAGCCGCCAACCATTAACTGTATCAGCCCGTCCGATACAGGATAGATATCTTTTACTTTCCTTTACTGTCGCCCTGCAACAGCCCCATGATGCACTTCTCGACCTCAGCTACATCCGCCGTGGGCTCAAAGCGCGCGGTCACGTTCCCTTCCCGGTCGATCACAAATTTCGTGAAATTCCATTTGATGTCCGGCTTCTTGTCCCAGTCCGGATCCGCCTTTGCGAACATTTTCTCCAACAGCTTTTTGTAGGGGTGCTCTTCAAACCCCTCAAATCCCTTCTGCGACTTCAGCCAGGTATAAAGAGGAAGTTCATTCTCCCCGTTTACGTCAGCCTTCTTCATCTGGGGGAAAGTCGTATTGTAATGCAGGGTGCAGAACTCATGGATCTCCTCATCAGTCCCCGGCGCCTGTCCGCCGAACTGGTTGCAGGGGATGTCAAGTATCTCAAGGCCCTTGTCATGATAATCCCTGTAAAGCTTCTCGATGGGCTCATACTGGGGCGTGAACCCGCAGCCCGTGGCAGTATTCACAACAAGGATCACTTTGCCCTTATAATCCGAAAGCTTCAGTTCCTCGCCCTTGCCGGTAGTGATTGTGTAATCGTAGATCATTGTGTGCCTCCTTTTCAATCCTTTAAAAACATGTATAACAGCCTGTACAGTTCCTTCGCATCCTTCTCTGACAGCCCGGAGCCTTTGGCTGCCAGCTTAAACGGAATGTCCCTGCATTCTTCCTTAAGCCCGTTTCCCTTTTCCGTTATGCTGACGATAGTGATGCGCTCGTCCTCTTCCGATCGTTTCCTGGTCACGTAGCCTGATTTTTCAAGGCGCTTTAAAAGGGGCGTAAGCGTCCCGGCGTCAAGATGCAGGATCTCCCCCAGCTGGCCGACGTTTACACTCTCCTTCTCCCAGAGAACCATGAATACGATATACTGCGTATAAGTCAGTTCCAGCGGTTTCAGGTACGGTGTGTAGCCTGCCACGATCTTCCGTGCGCAGGCATACAGCGGAAAACATAGCTGGTTTTCAAGTTTTAGCTGCTCATATTCCTGTGCCATTGTTTTTGCTCCTGTCGTTATTTATCTTTTTTCATATTATATTTTGTCAAATATATTCTGTCAAAATATTTTTTTCGCATTTTGATCATATACAAGGCCGACAAGCTTGAGAGGGATATGTCCCTGATCGTGGCAAATAGCCGCGATTATGTCATAAAGCGCTCCTCTGGGCGGTTATTTCCCACTCATGATTGTGAGGTTCTACAACCACCTTACCACGACGCAGTCCAAGTTTCATAGCTAACCTTCCGTAAAATTCCGATTGTCGCGTTGGCGGATACTTCTCACGACCGCAAGCCTCTGATGCTTTCAAAGCCGTTTATAACGGGGCTCATCATATAGCAGATTATAATGCTGCCCAATAACCCGTTTTGTTAGAACCAACGCATTTTATAAAACCCTGATCTAACAACGACTTAATGCAACGCTGTGCCGCAGCCTTGGATTTACCGATTTCCTGTGCCATTTCTTCTCTGGCAGGCTTACGACTGGATTTTATTATCTCCAGAATTCTATTCTCGTCTTCAGTCAGTTCATTTATCGGATCATTTATACAAGCTTAAAAATGATGCTGCAAGTTTATCCGGCACCGAAAAGAAAGTAAGTACAATTTCCACTGAATGTGGCGAGCCCTGTCAGCTCCTCCCGTATAGTATACACGGACTCCATCTTTGAAATGCCGTATTATAATATTATGATTACAGTGTAAAAGTCCATCCACACGCCAGGCTTACCTGGCAGTATGGATGGACTTTATGACACGCTCCCGCGGATTGCGGGCAGGTTACTGTTTACGGTTCTATGATATTGAAGTAGATATCCTGATCAGCAACGGTATTTCCTTCCAACAGCTTATCAAGAAGTGTTTTGTCTCCTTCCTGAACAACGAGTGAATCTATTGTCTTTTTATCGTTTCTTGCTATCGCGAACAGACCCTGTCTTGTAGTAGTCCAGGTCGTGTCAGCCGAATCATGGAGTGAACCCTCCTCATAAAGCACTACGCCGTTTTTGACCACGAGAACATAGGAGGAATCCGGAAGCACGATATTCGCGGTGAAGGACAGATCCTCCACCTTCTTGCTGTCGGTATAGATCCCGAGATACTGAAGGATCATCTCAGGAGTCATATGGTACATAAGTCCCATGCTGCCGGTCGTTGTGGCTCTGGTCGCTTCATCGGTATTCGTACCGAAACGCAGTTCCTGAGCTGCACAAAGATATGCGTTTCTCCAGGTTCCGCTCTCTGCCTGGTATCCGAGCTGCTCAAGTGCATCCGCACACAGAAGCCTTGCCTCTTTATTTTCGGGATCCGCATATACCAGCATATTTGTGATCTCCGCCACCCACTGGTATTCTCCCTTGTCATAGTCTGCCTTTGCCTTCTTCAGCACATCATCCACATTGCCGAGATATTCAACGAATTTCTTTGCACGTTCCGTGGGCTCAAGCTCTGCAAGATGAATGGGATTTGCGTCATACCAGCCCATGTATTTCTGGTATACCGCCTTTGAGTCATGGGCAACCGTACCGTAATACTGTCTTGTGTACCAGTTCTTTGAAAGCTCTTCAGGGAGCTCTATCATGTTTGCGATCTCGGTGCTTGTATAGCCCTCGTTTATGTAGAGCAGGGTCTGGTCGTTAATGTATTTATAAGCCGCCGCGGTGTTCACTATGTATTCTATAATATTTTCGTTATCCCAGTGCGGCCAGTTGTGCGCCTGGAATACAACCTCAACCTCGCTTCCGAAAAGCTTTAGAGTCTCCATAAGGTAATTAGCCCAAGCCTGTCCGTCGCGGACCTCTGCTCCCCTAAGGGTATAGAGATTATGAAGGGTTCCGGTGCAGTTTTCAGCTAGCCAGAGGGCTTTTTTCTGAGGGAACCATGTGTTCATCTCGGCAGGAGCCTCCGTTCCGGGGGTAAGCTGGAACTTCATTATCACTCCGTCTACGATAAGAGTCTGTCCGGTCCTTGAGATGGTCGTATTGGGTGAGATATATGAGGTTGTTCCATGGGACTGGCCCATGCCGATGCCGATGCACAGGGAGCCCTTTTCGCCGCCCTGAAGCAGGGTACCGTACTGGTAGCTGGCTCTTCTTGCCATGGCGTTTCCGGCGTAGACATTTTCACTTACCGCATGTTCCTCAAAGCCCTCGGGCGCTATGATAAGGATATCCTCCTCGGCTACCTGCTCCTCGGAAACAATACCCGCTACGCCGCCGTAGTGGTCCACATGGGAATGGGAATAGAGAATGGCCTTGACAGGGTAGTCTCCGATATTTTCCTTAACAAGCTCAAAGGCAGCCTGTGCACATTCTACGGTCATAAGGGGATCGTAGATGATCCAGCCGGTATTTCCTTTAATAAAGGTAATATTGGACATATCATAGCCCCTGACCTGATAGATCCCGTCAGTAACCTCGAACAGTCCGTAAATATGATTGAGCTGTGTGTTCCTCCAGAGGCTCGGATTTGCACTGTCCGGCGCATCCTTGCCAATAAAAGCGTAGGCGTCCTGGCTCCAGGCTACCTTCCCGGTTTCCGTTTTGATCTCGAGGCTGTCCGGCGCCGCGATCAGACCGCGTTTTGCATTTTCAAGTTCACGCTTGTCCTCAAAATCCAGAAGCGCATAGACCTGTTCGTTTGCGTCGGCTGTATATTGCGTCGCTTCCTTTGTGTCGGAGGTAAGTCCGAGATCCTTTGCTCCCACAATGCACGGTGCAAAAAGAGTCATCGTCAGCGTCACAGCGACAAGTTTTTTTAATACTTTATGTTTTTTCATAAATGTACTCCTTCCCGTTTACTATAGACATGGTATAGCGTCTTCTACCTCTAACACAATATACCATATAGAAGAGAGAGACTCAAGCACCAGACGCTGTTCAAAGGGAAAGAATGAAAGCTGACTTGATATTCCATATATAAACAGTTCCTCCGGCTATACTGTTGAGCAGTATCCATCTGCCATACCGCAAGTTGGTAATAATTATACCGTCAGCTCATCCACCGCATCTCTGCTTCCGGTCGAGAAGGCAAGATAAACATAGCCGGTGCGGTTCATCGTTTTTTCTCCCTTTCCTTTGCATCAACTTTCCGATATGCGATCTCTAACATCCCGATATTGAGCATAGCAAAAACAAGCAGATACAGGGGCATGATGCCTATCCCTATATGCTGCTGCAGTATTCCAAAGACCATCGGCATGAAGGTGCTTCCCACCCTAAAAGTCGTGTAATACACACTCAAAACGATTATGTCAGATTCATACCCAGTTTGGTAAGGTAGAGCCGATCCCTTTCGGTTACCTCCGTGTTCCATCGTTTTGAGCGTAGCTCAGAGGATATCTTTACTTCCTCTACGGTATCGAACCATTGCAACTGAAGATATACCGGAGTGTTGTTCATCCAACTCTTCAACTTATCTTCAACCTCAAGTTCTCGCTGCGTGAGATTTCCATCCCTCAACCCGAGGGTGGGCTTCATGAGCCGTAACTGATTGCTGAAGTATTCATAGTAGCACAGCGCAATGAACTGAACGAACATGCGGCCTCGCAAGGTATCCGATCCCCATACTCGTGTGCGGGTGCCATCAGCACGCTGCTTATCGGATTCAAAGAAAGACTCTATTGTCTCTCTGCTACGATATTTCCGTAAGGCTTCGAAACAATCTTTCTCCTTGTTGGAGACTATGCAGAAGTAACCGTGGTATTTATAGGCATCCCGGCAGGCTTTATCCTTAAATGTGACTGTGGCCTTGTTGCCCCAGGTGCGTAGATTCATATATTTTTTGACCTTGTTCTGTGAGCTCTCCGGTAACTCGTTTACAGGAGTTCCATTCTCTATGAGGGTTTTGAGTTCATACAGATCGTTTTCAAATGCCGCCCTATCTTCGGATTGGCGTGTAGCATTGAAATATATATGCAGATAGATCCGCCTCTTAAATGTTTCGGTAGATCCTTTTTCTGCGCCGGTCTTATGGCTGGCATATTTACGGACCTTGTCAAACTCATGCATGAGCATAACAGTTATGCCATGT
>JAIKXO010000028.1 GCA_024684065.1 Lachnospiraceae bacterium | reverse complement strand
TTTCGGGAATGCCCCTTTTTTCTTTCTTATCATCCATACTTACAGAATATGCTGACTTACTCCTGATTTTCCAAAACCGACAGCTTTTATAGTTTCATTCTGGAAAACAGCCGTTTCAAAAATATCATAAAAAATATAGAGAGTTTACAGTTTCCAAATACTCTTATCTTTTGTTCCGAAAAACATGATTACCTGGCATTGCTCTTCTTTGAAGCAAGGATATCAAATACAACAGCCGCTAAAAGAACAACACCCTTTACAACCTTCTGCCAGTTCGCATCCACGCCCATAAGGGACATTCCCAGGTTTATGACACCGATAAGGGTTGCTCCGACAACCATTCCGAAAACGTTTCCGGCTCCGCCGTATGCGGAAACTCCGCCGACAACGCAGGCCGCGATGGCATCCATTTCATAATAGGTACCCGCCGTCGAATTGGCCGCCTGGAACCTTGCCGTAACGATATAGGTGGTTATGACTGTAAGAAAAGCCATGTTCAGGTATGCAAGGAACATGATCCTTTTGGTATCGACACCTGAAAGCCTTGTCGCTTCCGCATTACCGCCTATCGTATAAAAATATCGTCCAAGGGTCGTCTTGGAAGTGATAAAATTATAAACCAGAACTATTACGACAACCCAGATAAGCGCCGTAGGGATTCCTCCTGACATTGCAAGCTTGTATGCAAAGAGCAGGATCACAGCAACTGCCAGAACGCTCTTTATAAGAACCGAATTAAAAGATTCGGCCTCATAGCCTTTCTTTAACTTGATAGCCCTGTTTCTGAAGGAAATAACTACTACCAGAACACTTGCAATTACTCCCGCGACCATACATACTACATTCATCTGATTTATGGGAGTGGAGAGCACCTTTCCTGAAAAAATACCCAGGAAGGATTTCTGCGCCGCAAGGGAAATACTTCCGGTCGTGCTGTTTGCGCTTAAGAGCGCCGTTCCCCAGCCTCTGAAGGCAAGGTATCCGGCAAGCGTTGCTATCCAGGGCGGAATATTAACATAAGCGATCAAAAATCCAAGGGCGCATCCGTAAATGATACCTACGATCAGCATCAGGATGATCGAAACGCCGACATTAATACCCTTTATGGACATGAGTATTCCTCCAAGGGCTCCTAAAAAGCATACAAACGAACCGCAGGAAAGATCGATATTACCTCCTGTCAGCATGCACATGAGCATACCGGTGGCAAGCACGAATACGTATGCGTTCTGAGTGATCAGGGCATTAAAATTCATTGCCTGGAACATCTGTCCGCTTGTCGCAACGGTAAAGAAGATATATACCAGGACAAGGACTATAAGCATTGCATTTTTCTTTAATACGTCTATATAATTCTTTTTTGCCATGACTCCTCCTCCTTAATTTTTCTTCTTATTTGACAAAACGTCAAAGATGATCGCTCCAAGAACAACGAGTCCTTTGATGACCTTCTGATAGTTGGCGTCCGTACCCATGATAGACATTCCCATGTTTATGACACCCATAAGCAGCGCGCCTATGACTATTCCGAATATGTTTCCTTCACCGCCGTATGCGGAAGCCCCGCCGATAAAGCAGGCCGCTATGGCGTCCATTTCATAGCCCTGTCCGAAAGTGGGCTGTGCCTGGGTCAGCCTTGCTATGGTAAGGATACCGCCGAGACCGGACATAAGACCCATATTTGTATAAGCAAAGAAGTAAACCTTTCTGGAATCGATACCGGAAAGATTGGTAGCCTTCTCATTTCCGCCGACCGCGTAAAGGTAACGTCCCATTGTCGTATTGGAAGTGATATACGCATAAGAAAGAAGCACTATGCCTATCCAGATAAGAGAGGTAGGTATGCCCTTATACTGAGCGAGCTTATAGAAAAACCAGATTACCGCGGCACTGATCAGAACCATTTTTATAAATGCCGAGTAGAAAGCCTCCGTCGCATAACCTTTGGCTTTTGCCTGCATGCGTCCCTTCATTACGCTTCCGACATAGACTACGACTAAAATTATTCCCGCCAGTACGCAGGTGACATTTACCGAGCCGCTTCCGAAGAAATCGGGAACATAACAGTCAGCACCGCCTCCGAATACCTTAAGAAACCCTTCGTTTCTTATACCGACCGCATAGCCCTGAAGCACGACATTCGATAATCCTCTGAAAGCATACATTCCGGCAAGGGTCGCTATAAAGGGAGGGACCTTTACATAAGCGATCCAGAAGCCCTGCCAGGCACCGACTAAAAGTCCTCCTATCAGCATGACTATGACTGCTAAAAATGCCGGAAGATCATGATCCATCATCACTGCCCCGATACCGCCGACAAAACAGACCACGGAACCGCAGGCCAGATCGATATTACCTCCTGTCAGAATACAAAGAAGCATACCTGCCGCAAGAACGAACACATAAGCATTCTGAGAGATCAGGTTATTGATATTCTGGGGAATGAGCATTTTCCCGCCGGTAGCGGCATGAAAAGCCAGAAGGACTACGATCAGGACCAATACCATGAAGTATTTCTTAAGAACTGCTTTAACATTGATACTCATCTTATTCATCCCTCCCCGACTGTATGATATTCGCCATTATGCTTTCCTGCGTGGCTTCCTCGGCATTTATTTCGCCGACAAACCTGCCCTCGTTCATAATATAGATCCTGTCGCTCATACCAATGACTTCGGGAAGCTCGGAAGAGATCATCACCACGGATTTTCCTTCCTTTACAAGATCATTTATAATGCAGTAGATCTCGTACTTGGCTCCTACGTCTATACCTCTGGTAGGCTCGTCAAGTATCAGTATATCAGGGCTTGTAAACATCCACTTTGCGAGAAGCACCTTCTGCTGGTTTCCTCCCGAAAGATTACCGACGTTCTGTTCTACAGTAGGCGATTTGGTTTTTAATTTTTCCTTGTATTCGACTGCTACGGCATATTCCTTATCCACATCGATAACGCCTCTTTCACTTACTGCCTTCATATTGGCGAGTGAAGTATTTACGCGAATGGGATTCGAAAGGACCAGTCCGTTTCCTTTTCTGTCTTCCGTAACATAAGCAAGCTTTGCTTCGATCGCTTCACGGGGAGTTTTTAAATCGACCTGTTTCCCATGGATCGTCATCGTACCGGTGATACCTGAACCGTATGATTTTCCGAAGATACTCATGGCAAGTTCGGTACGTCCCGCTCCCATAAGGCCGTAGATCCCCACAACCTCTCCTGCCTTTACATTAAGGCTTACATTATCGACAACCTTTTTCTCGGTATATACGGGATGATGAACCGTCCAGTTCTTCACCTCCATATTCACTTCGCCGAGCTCTATCTTTTCCCTCTTGGGGAATCTGTTGGTTATCTCCCTGCCGACCATTCCTCTGATGATACGGTCCTCATCGATTTCCTGTGTATGGCAGTCAAGAGTCTCGACAGTGGAGCCGTCACGTAAAACCGTGATCTTATCGGCGACATATACCACCTCGTTGAGCTTATGAGAAATGATTATCATTGTCATTCCCTGCTTCTTAAACTCTAACATAAGATCAAGAAGCGCTCTTGAATCCGTTTCGTTCAGGGAAGACGTAGGCTCGTCGAGGATCAGAAGCCTTGCATTCTTTGCAAGAGCTTTTGCAATTTCCACGAGCTGCTGCTTACCTGTTCCGATGTCTTTTATAAGAACTCGCGATGACTCGGACAATCCGACCATTTTAAGGTATTTATCCGCTTCACCGTAGGTTTCGTTCCAGTTTATCGCATTTTTCTTTCCCCGTTCATTCCCGAGGAACATATTCTCGCCGATTGACATCTGAGGCACCAGCGCCAGCTCCTGATGGATAATGACGATACCTTTGCTCTCTGAATCCTTGATTTTCTGGAACTTGCATACCTCGCCATTATAAATGATATCGCCGTCATAGGTGCCATAAGGATAAATGCCGCTGAGCACGTTCATCAGCGTAGACTTGCCGGCACCGTTTTCCCCCACCAGTGCGTGGATCTCACCTTCTTCAACCTCGAAGTTTACATTGTCGAGCGCCTTTACGCCTGGGAAGGTTTTTATGATATTTTTCATTTCAAGTAATACTTTGCCCAAAAATATCCCTCCTCTTTCATATCCCTATCGAACAAACAGGCGGGCTTATACAAACCCGCCTGTTATGTTATGCTTTGTATTACCCTCTATGGGTGTACTTTCTTACTTTAACTGATCCTCTGTGTAGTAACCGGAATCAATAAGGAGCTCCTTGTAGTTATTAGCATCTGCGAATACAGGCTCACAAAGGTATGAAGGAACTGTGATTACGTTGTTGTTGTAGGTCTCGGTATCGTTAACGTCAACTTCTTCGCCGTTAAGGATCTGGCCGATCATCTTAACAACCTGGCTTGCAAGTGTACGGGTATCCTTGAATACTGACATTGACTGCTTGCCGGCGATCATGTTCTTCGTGTTCTCAATATCGCAGTCCTGACCGGTGATGATGGGGTACTTGCCGTTGTAGTTGGCAGCAAGAGCGTTCTCAACACCAAGAGCTGTGGAATCGTTTGAGCAAAGCCATACATCGATGTCCTTATCTGTGTAGAAAGAAGAAAGGATGTTCTCAGCTCTGGACTGAGCTGTCTCTGTTGCCCATGCAGGAGTAGCAACATCTTCAAACTTTGTCTGACCTGAAACAACTACGAGAGTGCCTTTATCAATGTAATCCTTGAGCACGTCATAAGCACCGTTGAAGAAGAAGCCTGCATTGTTGTCACCGGGATCACCGGCTGTGAACTCAATGTTGAAAGGTCCTTCTGCGTTGTCGAGATCAAGGGTATCCTTTACATATGTTCCCTGAACGGTACCAACCTTGTAGTTATCGAAGGTTGCATAGTAGGAAACCGCATCGGAGTCCATAAGGAGACGGTCATAAGCGATAACAGGGATCCCTGCTTCCTTAGCCATGTCAAGAGCCTCGCCGAGTGAAGAACCCTCGATAGCTGCGATAACAAGAACGCTGCATCCGCTGGAGATCATGTTCTCAACCTGTGAAAGCTGAGTCTGAACGTCGTTTGAAGCATACTGAAGGTCAACTTCATAACCTGCTGCCTCAAGATCCTTCTTCATGTTGTCGCCGTCCTGGTTCCATCTCTGAAGATCCTTCGTAGGCATTGAAACGCCGACTTTTCCGCCTGCGCCGCCTGCAGGAGCCTCTGCCTCTGCATCGCCTGCATCTGCTTCAGCTGCAGGAGCCGCATCATCAGCTGCGGGAGCCGCAGGAGCTGCAGGAGCTGCACAACCGACAAGAAGAGCAGCTGCTAAAGCTGTAGACAATAAAGCACTGAGAATTTTTCTTTTCATCTTTATTCCTCCCAATAATATTTGTGCGTAAGCGCACACCTTTTTGATAAGTCTAATTCTACCATGTTTTTTTGACTAGAAAATAGTAAATATTTGCTTCCTGATTGTGCAGATAGCATAAAAAATAGCACAAAATTGCTCCTGTGCTATTATGGTGCAATTTTGTGCTATTTCTCTATCCTCCTCCATTGAAAGGGTTTTTTGCCCCTGAAATGTCTGACATACCCTCTTCAGAATCAGGGGCTCCATAATATGATGCTGTAATTATAATAAACGCACAAAATAATGTGAGGGTCAAAAGTGATATCAAGCGTGGTTCCTTGTTTTGCACTTCCACCACGTTCCACGTTCATCTGATCTTTACAGCTCAGGACAGCAGAGCAGACGAAGGGCAGGACAGAGAGAGCACCGGGCCTACCTCTCCTTTAAATACACATCCTCTCTCAGATGAAAACCGCTTCCTATTATGATACCGTCAATATTATCCTTGTTTACCATGAGAGGATCCACATATACAAAAGGAACGTCATATCTGCCGTCGTTTATCACTCCGTCCGCCTCATGATTTCCCTTGACAAGATCTATGGACCACCTTGCCGCCTGCTTTGCCAGCTGTTCTATCGGTTTATATACGGTCATCGCCTGAGTCCCTTCAACAATACGCTGACAGGCGTCAAGATCCGCGTCCTGTCCTACGATGACCACCTCGCCCGCCCGTCTTTTTTCGGCGTAATACCTGACCGCCTGGCCGGCAAGGGAATCATTTCCGCACATCACGGCATCCACGCTGTCAGCCTCCGCAGTATGCTCAGACAGGTAATTAAAGGCTTCCTCCCCCTTCCATTCGGAAGCGTAGTAGGTATCAATGACTTTTATATCCTGATCAGCTATTTCATTATCAAATCCGTTATTGACAAGTGAAACATTGTTATCCTTGGACGGTCCGTTTATCTTTATTATGCTTCCTTTGCCGCCCGTGCCTTCAATAATGGCATCCGCCATATACTTCCCCACCATTTCGTTATCAAAGGAAATATAAAGATCCACGTCAGCCTCGTTCACCAGCCTGTCATAAGCTATAACCCTGATCCCGGCATTCTTAGCCTCTCTCACCTCATCCGAAAGAGAACCGCTGTCAACGGCAATGATAACGATAACATCCATCTGCTTTTCAATAAAATATTCTATCTGTTCCTTTTGTTTTTCCACGCTCCCGTTGGCATTCTGCACATTGACCTCAGCCCCGAGATTCTTTGCGGTGGATACAAAGATATCCCTGTCCCTTTCCCACCGCTCTATGATAAAGCTGTCAAAAGTGATCCCTATCTGTATCTGGGAACCGGTATCCTTTTCGCTTGTATTGTCGGATACTTCTCCCCCCTCCGGCGAGCATGCGCATAATATAAAAGCGCACATCATAACAACGTAAAGAACCTTTATCATCTTTATAAATTTCATCTTCCACCTCTGATCCTGAGAACAGTTTTTATTGCCGATCGTCCGGATTTATGCCCCGTTTACCGCGGAAGCCCTGAATTCCGTGGGCGTAACCCCCGCGATCTTTTTAAAGATCCGGGAAAAATAATTGGGATCGAGATATCCCACGGCCTGTCCGACCTCCCCTATCGGGATATAAGGGTCTCTTATCATCTCCTTGGCGTGCTCGATCCTTATTCTTGTAAGAAACTCCACGAAGGTCTCTCCCGTCTCCTCCTTGAACATCCTTGTAAAATAATACGGGCTTACGTCCACGCTGTTGGCCACGTCATCAAGTGAGATATCCTTTGGATAATTTGCTTCTATATACTGCTTTGCCTCAGAGATCACGCTGCCGACCTTTTCTTCCTTCTTATGCGTGACATTGCTGGCGGCCTCCGTCATTTTGTTGATGAACCAGCGCTTAAGCTCCTCCATGCTCTCAAAGCCGGTCACGCTCGGAAGATAATCGGTCCTGTAGGTAAAAACATACAGCATTCCTCCGGCAAGATACGCTAACCTTTCAGCCCAGAGAACGAATTCCAGGCATTTTAGCTTTATATCTGTTAAGCTGTCGGGATAGGTCTGCTCCATCCAGTCAAAGAACTGCCCTGCGGTTTCGTTTGTCTCCTGGGAATTCCCCTTTTCAACGGCAAGGAACAGCTTTTTCTCAAGATCTATCGGGTAATCCGGCTCGTAGGCGCAGCCTACCGGAAGGTCGCCCGCGTGAGCCACCTCCTGCTTTGCGAATTTTAAGGCCTGAAGCGCCTGATTATAGGAATTCGGAAGGGACGGCACGGCCTCTATGCTGCCTATCCCTATCCTGAAGCAGACCCCGGTCTTTTCATCAAGTTCCTTTATAAGAAACTCGCATTTTTCAATGATCCTGACCCTTTCCGAATATTCTATCCTGCTCTCTGCCGAAGGGATAAAACAGATGATCTTATTTGACAGAAGGGGGCCTATTACGCAGTTCTGCTTTGACTTTATGATCTCCCTTATCTTTCCGTACTGATCCTGGAGCCTGATCCCTGCTCCGACGGGATTTGAAAGACCCTCCTCTTCATCGTTTCCGGCAGCGAGGACGAGCATATACCCAAATTCCTCCTTCAGGCCTAAAAGCTCCTTATATTTCTGAGCATCCTCCGCAAAATTTTCCTGGAACAGCACCGAGTAGATAAAACCACTTTCTATAACAGGTGTTACTGTTTCTATCTTTTCCCTGATCTGAAGCTCCCTGCTCCTCGCCTCACGCTGCTTCTTTATCCTCTCCATGGCGCGCTCAAGGGCAGAGACGATCATCTCCCTGGTAAACGGCTTGTTAAGGTAATCCATGACCCCGAGACCGATGGCTTCTTTAGCGTAATCGAACTTATCATAGGCGCTCATAACGATGAAGATTATATTTGAATTAAAGCGTTTTATCTCCTTCATCGCTTCGATCCCGTTGATCCCCGGCATCTGGATGTCCATAAAGGCTATGTCCGGCTTAAAGGATTCCGCAAGCTCAATAACCTGCCTTCCGGTTTTTGCGTACTCCACCTCGCAGAGCCCTTCAAAATTTTTCTCTATGATAAATTTTATCGAATCGATAACGATCCCCTCATCATCCGCCAGCATGATCTTGTACATGTTTTTCTCCTTTTTCGGTTAATCTCCGGTCTGCCCCATCCATAGACCCGATCTCCGCAGATCCTGCTTTGTCGGGCTCCTGCCTGTCTGTTTTGATTTACTTACAGATTATGCGCTTATGGCCAGACTATAGTCCGCTCCGTTCCGGCATGTTCTCAGGGCCTGCTCATTTCCCTGCTTTACGGTTTTGTGATATTCGGTATCCTTATCTTTACAACCGTGCCCTTGTCCTGTCCCTCGCTTTTTATATCCAGCACATCCTCTATCCCGTAAAACAGCCTGAGCCTTGAGATAACGTTTATAAGACCGACTCCGTTTGAATCCTTCATGACCGGATTTTCCGACACATTCCCGCTCATCACTTCTTCTATCCGTTCCCTGGTCATCCCGACACCGTTATCCCTCACCTCTATCTCAATAAAATCTCCGTTTTTATATACGGAAAGCCTGATTATTTTTTCTCTCTCAATATCCCTGACCCCGTAATTCACCGCATTCTCGACCACGGGCTGGATTATCATTCCGGGAACGGGGGCATTAACACAGTCCTCGTTTATATTTTTAACAAAATGTATTTCCCCCGAAAATCTTACATTTAATATATAGATGTAATTATCTACAAGCCCGATCTCCTCCGCCAGAGTGGTGTCCTTATCGTTCCTCTTGATCTTATACCTGAAAAAAGCGGCCATGTTCTGAATATATTCATAGGTCCTGTCAGCCTCCTCGAGCATGGCAAGCTGTGCCCCGGCATTCAGCGTGTTAAAAAGGAAGTGGGGATTTATCTGTGCCTGAAGATACTTAAGCTCGGCATCCTTAAGATGGCTTTCCATCATAAGTTCCCTTTCCTGCACGGGATCCATGATATTCTTGGTTATCACTCTCGTAAGTATGATATTGATAGCCGCGACTATGACAAGGACCAGGATGGTTATCATCTCAAGATATTTGAGCGAATCCTGAAGAACCGTATAGTTTTCCGAGTTGTTCCTGAACTGCTCATTATTCAGGCTGTATATATAAGAATTGATATATCCGTACAGCTGCTCCGCCTCTTCATAGGACACATTATATTTTTCGACCACCCGGCCTCTCTTGGACTGCACCGTATCTGTCGTTATATCCAGATAGCTCGTTGAAAGGTTTGCGATATTCTCGAGCATTATCCCGTTCGCGTTAAGAAGCCCGATATCGCCTGAGGAATCCTCTATAGCCCTGCTTGAGTCGATAACTGCCTGGAGACAGTCCATGTATTCCTGTTCATGGTCATAATAACTTTCGATCGAATCCGTTGACTTTGTATACAGATAGTCAGTCATGCTGCTCTGGACATTCTCCAGGGAATCGGCAAGCTCATTGATAAGTACGTTGGTTTCATAAGCCCTGTTCAGACTGTTCGTGATATTGTTTATACCCACAAAAAGGACTATGTTTACGATTATGACAAGCACTGAGGTAAGCGAATATGACAAAAGCAGCTTATTCTGGACGGACAGGGGTTTTTTGTTATTCATGGCTTTCCCCCCTCAGATAACCTCCCACATTGTCAGCCGTTATGACCTCAATATCCGCAGGCATATATTCATTTACAAAACCGAAGTTCTCGTATTCCCTGATGGCATTTACGCAGTATCGCCCCATCTGTTTTGTATCCACCGAAACAGTGGCGGAGATTATGTTTTTTTCTATCCCGTCGAGGATGGTGCTGTTGGTATAAAAACCGTAAACATCGGTCTCGCCGACCCTGTTGTATTCTACAAGAGCCTGCGCCGCGCAGGTTGTATACAATTCGTTAAGGCAGATCATAATGTCCGGAAGCTCGCTGTTTCCCATGATAAGGCTTGAAATACTTTCCTCCGCCCCAAAGGTGGAGCTTTCGGAAACAGCCATGGTGCGGAGCTTGAAGTACTTGGAGCTCTCGGATTTGTCTATCGTATCCCTTATACCCTGGAAAATGATATTCTGGCTTGAGTTATCCGTATCCTGCCGCATAAGGATAAGTACCGTCTGGGGCTCGTCCCGCACTTTCTTCAGTATCTCCTTGCCGTAATTCTGCCCGATATCATAATATCCGAAGCCCACAAAGGATTTGCGCCCGGATGAGGTATTGTCAACTCCCATCGTGATCACGGGTATCCCCGCTTCATCGGCTTTGTTTATAAGGCTCGTCATCTCATCACTTTCATCCGACTCGAGAATGATCCCGTCAGCTTTTGCGTTGATCGCTATTTTTAAAAGATCATATTTTGAATACTGGGTATTGAGATTCTTCCCCATGAATTCAAGATAATCGTTCTCTGCGGCAAAGGCTTCCCTTGCGGCATCAAATACCGCATTATTGAAATTATCCTGGGGATCGGAGCAGATAAAGGCATAATGATGCTCATAGGATTTGCTTTCCTCTGAGGAATTTGCGAGGCTCTTTAACCGGTAATTGAAAAAGAAAAGGCTTAAGGCAGTTGCAATGACCGTCGCCGAAAGGCAGAGGATGATTATTAAGTTTGCGGACTTTCGAAGGCGCAGATTCATGCGGTCTACCTTTATCTGTCTGAAAAATGATCTGTACTTCCGGTTAAACACCGTGCTTACCTTAAAATGCCTGTTTACTTAATGCATTTGTATCATATATAATGATGTGAAGTCAAAAATGATATCAAGCGTGGTTCCGTGCTTCGCACTTCCACCACGCTCCCCAATATTCGCAATCCGTGGGGCCCCTTCCCCACTTCCTGCTCATATTGGGGCGGGTCATAAAACCTTTCACCCACTGGCAAGCAAGCTTGCCGTGGGTTCAGGCTTTTAACCCTGATATCATATATAATACTCCATTATAAGATTTACGGCAACGGAGGAACCCCATGCTTTTTAAAACAGATACGACACCAAATGCGGATCATATGGCTGACTGGCCGAAGCATTATTACGAAATAGAAGATATAAATATGAGGGAAGCCTGCCTTAAAAAATATATAGAAGAGCATCCGGATTCATCTGCGGATAAGAGGAGGCTTGAGATATTTGAAAGGCGCTACGGTAAAAAGGCAAAAAAGGACAGGGGAGACGAATTCATAAAGAGCTACATGATGATCCTCATAGCCTATACCAATAATCTCCACAGCTTCGATGCCCTGAGAAAGGAAAAGGAGCTTAGTTCCGACCTGAAAAAGCTCTGCGTGCTTGATTTTGAACAGGATGAGCTTCTGTTCGAAGAATGGAAGAATTTTGCCGAGGTCTATCTTTCAACCTGCGCATCTCACAGCTACAGATCCACGCTGTTCGGTTTTCTGACGCTGAAGGATGACGTGGTCGCCATGAAAATAGCAAAGGAGATCGATACCGTCACAAGGCTATCCCCCCGCCAGTTCAATCTCGAAAACGAATGCCTTAAGCTGCGGGAGATCATGATAAACGTCTATATCTCGAAGATCAGGGACGGGGAGACCTACTGGAACGATTATCTCAGGTCGGCAGATTAACCCGCCGCATATAGGATTTTTTGTATATAATACTCTTAATGCTTCCAAAGGCTCTGTCAGATAAGATCCTGACTCCCGGTTTTTCTGATGATGTATTTATATATAGGATTTCCCAGGGCAGAGAATTTGGCTTCGTATTCGGTCATTATATTATTTTTCATCTGACCGGGATCGTTATGAAGATCGTAGGTAAGGTAAAGCATCTCCCAGCCTGAGCTTTCGGCTTCCTTAACCCCGAAGTCAAACAGATCCCTGTTATCGGTCTTGAATTCGACCATGCCGCCGGGTTTTAAGATCCTTTCATACTTTTTAAGAAAATTTGAAGAGGGAAGCCGCCTCTTCTCATGGCGGTCCTTAGGCCAGGGATCCGAAAAGTTCAGATAGATCTTATCGATCTCGTTCTCGTCGAACACATCCGTGATATATTCCGCATCCATTCTTATGAACCGAAGGTTATCAAGAGGATTTTCCGAAAATTTCCTGACCGCTTTAAGGAGCACCGTTGAATATTTCTCGATCCCTATATAGTCAGCTTCCTGATCTCTTTCTGCAAGGGTGAGGATAAACCTGCCCTTTCCCATCCCTATCTCTATATTGAGAGGCCTGCTGCCGCCAAAAACCTCTTTTGAGAAGCGTCCCTTCAGTTTTTCAGGCTCATGTATCACATACGCGTTATCCGCGATCATTTCCTTAGAGCCCGTAATATTCCTTAACCGCATAACATTTCTTCTTCCCCGTTAAATCTTATGATCTTAAAAGCGCAAAAGGGATGCGCCCGGAAATCCGGTATTTAGCGGATGCTTACCCGGACAGATCCGGATGACTTTCCCGCATGAACCCGGAACATTACCAACTTTAACATATTATCTCAGTCTGTTCAAACCGGTATTAAAAAACCGGTCCCGAAATTCCCCGCATTATGTCTTTTTGTGATATTTCATTGAAAAAAAAGCACATCTTGCATATAATAAAACGAGCGAAAAACAAATATAAAACCCTGAGCGCGTAATCTGTAAATAAATTGGCGCGGATAAGGAGACTTAATTACGCCTTACCCTGGAGGACAATAATGAAAAAAACATCTTTAAGTAAGCTAATGGCTTTTGTTTCCGTTTTTGCGATCACAGGGTCGATGACCCTGTCTGTACCTGTATATGCATATACAGAGGTTCAGCCTGCTGCCCCGGTTTTAGATGCTGCTGCCCCGGTCGTGGATGCTGCCGCTCCTGCTGCCCCGGTCCAGGCATCAGCCGTTCCGGTAATGGTCACCGAGGCAATGCCCTACGCCTCTTTCTCAGCCATAAAGACAGGCGCAGCCATGCTGTACAATAATACGGGGGCGCTTGCCAACGGGATCACGGTCTGTGTCAATGCCGGCCACGGAACGCTCGGCGGAGAAAGATTCAAAACCCTCTCGCATCCTGACGGAACTCCCAAAGTTACAGGCGGAACGACTTCTGCGGGCAGTGTAAAATCGCCCGCCATCTCTTCCGGAATGGTATTTGCGGACGGGGCAAAGGAAGCTTCGGTTACATTGAGGCAGGCTTTGATATTAAAGGAGCTTCTGTTAAATAACGGCTATAATGTGCTGATGATAAGAGAAGGAAATGACGTACAGCTCGACAACATCGCAAGGACCGTTCTTGCCAACAATTACGCTAACTGCCATATATCCCTGCACTGGGACAGCACCTCGTCAAACAAAGGAGCCTTTTTCGCAAAGGTTGCCAATGTCGCGAGCTATAAGGCCATGGAGCCCGTGGCTTCGACCTGGGCGCAGAGCGATCTGCTCGGCACATGCCTGATAAACGGCCTTAAGTCCGCCGGTTGTAAAATACACGGCAGCGGCTCGATGGAGATGGATCTCACCCAGACTTCATATTCCACTGTTCCGAGCGTGGATATAGAGCTCGGGGACAAGGCTTCAGCCCATACCGACGCCGCCCTGAATACGAATGCTTTAGGGCTTTTACAGGGAATAAATACCTTTTTCGGAAGATAAGATCTAAAAGGATTTTTATGAATAAAAGGCTTTCGTACTTTGATATAGCGAGGGGCGCCGGAATGGTGCTCGTGCTTATAGGGCATCTGCAGGGCGAGATTCTCGGATACTCCCCCTACATCCTTTACCTCTGTATCTGGATCTTTTCTTTTCATATGCCGCTTTTCTTTATTATCAGCGGTATGCTGATCCGCTATAAAAATGACAGGGCAAAAGATTTTAAAGACCTTGTCAAAAGACGCTTTAAAGGAATAATGATCCCGTATTACTGGTTCAGCCTGATCTATATCGGGATAGTGCTCTGGGGGCTTTTTATCGATAAGATCGTCCCTCCTTCGACTTTATTCATAAATATCTGGTACGTTATCGGGCTTTACGGCATGAATGTGCTCTGGTTCCTGCCGGCCGCCTTTCTCGGAGAGGTGCTTTTTCTTTATATATTCAAGCGTCTTGACGATAAAAAGGCAGTTGCAGCGGTTATAATACTTACGGCCATAGCCTATGTGCTTAATCTTCTTTTGCAGCAGGGCACATATGATACCGCCGTCATGGAACGCTTCCATGAGCTCTGCATAACGATACTCAGGCCGGTATTTGCCTGCTCCTTTATAACTATAGGGTATTACGGCTTCGGCCTCATGAAAAAGCTTAGGAACGAGGGCTTTTCATTTATGGAGCTTGCGCTCTCGTTATGCTTTTTAGCCGTTAATATAGTATGTATAGTGATAAGCATGAAGGTTCTTCATTATAATAATGTCGGAGAATTCCGCTCGCTTGTACATAACAATGTTATTGTATACTATGCGGCGGCACTTTCCGGCTCAGCGTGGCTTATTATCCTTTCAAAGAATCTTTCGAAGCTTCGGTACGCTTTCCCTCTCCTGACCCTTTACGGGGTCAATTCCCTTGTGTTCATGGCCGTACATAATAACAGCAAGGTCCTCACCTTTGCTTTAAGGACGGCAATGTACGTAAATCAATATCTTACAAGGGCCAGGGGCTATATCTGCTATGGGATAATCGTTCTGACCATGCTTATCTATACCACTCTCATGATATTGTTTATCAACAGGTTTTTCCCGTTTCTCGGGGGAAAGCCTTATAAGAAGAAAGCTGTATGAATTATATTGTTTTTGATCTGGAATGGAATCAGTCTAATGACAGGTTTAACAGGGATTTAGGGCTTCCCTTCGAGGTTTTGGAGATCGGCGCCATAAAGCTCAACAGGTGGTTTAAACCGGTGGATAAGTTTGAGGTTGTTATAAAGCCTCAGATCTATCATTATATCAATTACATTACCAACAGGATCGTACACCTGACCGCCGAGGAGCTTGAAAACGGAAAGCCTTTTCCCATCGCCATGAACGAGTTTCTCGAATGGTGCGGAAAGGATTATATCTTCTGTATCTGGGGCACCTCCGACATAACCGAGCTGCAGCGCAACATGATGTATTACGGCATGGACATGCTGTCGGACGGACCTCTTAAGTATTATGACGTGCAGAAGTTTTTCAGCATAGCCTATGAGGACGGGAAAAAGAGGCGGGCTCTGGAGACTGCGGTCGATTTTCTGGGGATAGAAAAGGACGCGCCGTTTCACAGGGCTTATGATGACGCATATTATACGTCGAAGGTCCTTGAAAGGGTAAGGGCATATAAACCTAAAACAAGGCGCTATGTATCCTATGATGTTTTCATCGCCCCGCAGACTAAAAAGGATGAGATAGAAGTAAACTTCAAGACCTATTATAAGTATATCTCCAGGGAATTTCCCGATAAGACCGCAGCGATAGAGGATAAAAAGGTCAGCTCCGTCAAATGCTATAAATGCGGAAGGCCCGCAAGCATGAAGATAGACTGGTTTTCCGTAAACGGCAAGCACTATTTCTGCATCGCCCACTGCAAGAAGCACGGATATTTAAAAGGCAAGGTCAGGATGAAGAAAACTGACGACGGCAATGTATTCGTAGTAAAGACCTTAAAGCTCGTCCCTAAGGAAACTGCCCAGGAGATCGCTAAAAAGCAGGATAAATTAAGGCTTCAGAGGCTTGAAAAACGCCGGGCGAAAAAGGATGGCGGATATGACCACAGCCGCGAATGACAGCTGTCTTAAGCATATACATATATTTATCGTAAACGAATAAATCCGTTTCCTAAAAAATGAACCGCCGGGCGCGGTTCATTTTTTTCGTGAGGTCAGGTTCAACAGCTGTTTTTTACGTTTTTTATAGCGTTTCTTTATAATCTGCATATTGTGCCTGTCTGAATATTTGTAATGTCTGAATACGTTTCTTACAAAAAAGATCAGAAGTATCAGAAGAAGAATAACGATCAGGATAACTATCACTCTTGTAATGTTTACAAAAACCAGGTTTTTGCCCGGAATGAACTTCCTCGGGATGTCCTCGTTAGCGTTTGCCTTCACTATATTTGAAAAATCAAAGGGCTGTACCGTGTTATCAGCAAATTCGATAGCGGTAGAGCCTGTCTTATGCCCGTCAAGGGTATAGTCCAGGGTGGCGACCGCGTTATAGGGAAGGTTATCATAATTGACCGTCACGGAAAGATCCTCAAAGCTCGCGGTTTTCGGGATCATCACATAATCCGAGGTATTTAAGATAAGTATGGGCTTAGAGCTTCCCAGGATATCGAGGTTAGTCTTGAAGAAGGTCGCGCTGTTTAACGTATACCTGTTTTCATTTTCCGAAATATTCAGCTTCATGAAGCCTTCGAAACCATAATCCAGAAGGGCACTTGTATCTGTGAACTGATACGGGGCCTCGTCCTTTAAGACAATACAGATAAGCCTGACCCCGTCCTTTTCGGCACAGGTAACAAGGGTCTGTCTCGCATCCCTCGTATAGCCCGTCTTTCCTCCTACAAAACCCTCATATTCATATTTAAGGCCGGGTATCATAAGATGGTGGTTTTCGAGCGGACGCTCCTGGGGCTGGATATTCGTGGGGGGTATGGTATATTTTCTGGTACCGGAGATCGTGACAAGTGATTCATTCTTAAAACACGCCCTGGCTATCAATGAAAGATCGTAGGCGCTGACATAATGCTCCGGATCCGGAAGACCGTTGGCATTCACGAAATGGGTGTTGGCGCATCCAAGCTCTTTTGCCCTGTCGTTCATCATCGCGACAAAAGCTTCGACGCTTCCTCCCACATGCTCCGCCAGGGCGTAGGCCACTTCGTTACCGGAGCCAAGGAGCAGGCCGTAGAGGCATTGCTCAATGGTCAGCTGTTCCCCCTCGTCTATGCCGATCCTCGAAGAGGTGCTTTCGATATTGTGCACGGAATCGTAGGAAAAAGTGACAATATCGTTCATGTTGCAGTTCTCTATAGTCAAAAGAGCCGTCATGAGCTTTGTGGTGCTGGCGGGATAGAGACGTTCGTTTACGTTCTTCTGATAAAGGATCGCTCCGGAGCCCGCATCCACTAAAATGGCGGACTCAGCCCCGACGACCGGACCCTCCGGCCAGCCTTTGATCATATTAGTCTCTATGGGAATGAGCTTCCGCTCCTCCATGGCCTCAAGCTGCTCGGCAGTGGGGGCGGTGTTCACGGCATAAATTGGTAAAGGAAGAAAAGCCGATATGAAAAAAGCACAGACAAAGCTCAAAACGGCTTTATTTTTAAAAGATATCTTCATAAATTGTCCCGGTATAATGAATATAGGTCAGCCCAGGATATCAGTATACATTGTCTCTATGAAAAATGTGTGAATGGATACAAAAAAAAGTATAAAATAATGATCACCGCAGAGTCTTTACATCTGCCGCCTATTTATACTGCAGCTTTATACTGTGGCTTCCCGCGGGGACCTTAAGCTTCATATACATATTGAACTTTGAAACGGGTATCTCCTCTGCGTCAAGATATGCTCTCCACCACGCGCTGTAAGGGATCGCTACGATGACCTCGGCATCCTCTGAATGAGCGGTCTCAAAGGAAAGAATATTTTTTAAGTTGTCATATGAAGCTTCTATCGGCTCTTTGCTCCATGCTTTCTCATAAAACTTCCTGTTATAGTCTTCAAGAGTCGTAAAACCTTCTTTATATTCTTCCATTCCTCCGTTATAGTAGACCATTCCGAGGCAGCGGGGATTTTTGTATACATACCAGTCCTTTCCGTTGAAGGAAACCGTTTCCGCATATTCATACCCGTTATCCGGGGAAAGAGTATCGGAAAGATAGTATCTGCACCCGGCAAGACCCTCCGTATATATATTGTTATTAAAGCCGTAGGAGCGCCAGATAAGCTCCTTGCCGTTAATCTCATCCACGTATTTCTGCGTGTTTTCATTGATAATGCTGAACCAGTAGGTAAGCCCGTAATAATCGTTAAGCATGGCCACATTTTCGGGCCGTTCGTTAACGCCTGTCAGGGAATCATTCGAAATCCTGAAAAAACCTTTGTCCTCTTCTATTGTTTTCGATAAGGTGACCGGCGAATCCGTATATACAGAGAGCCCTTCCGCTTTTACAAACTCCTCCTGCCAGTTAAGGCCAAGACCGGAAAACAATGAAAAGATATTAAACAGGATATTTAAGACCAGAAGCCCTAAAAAGCCGTATAACCGGGATGTTCTTCCCTTAAGCTCCGACGAAACGTGTACGAATACCACCATAAAAAGAAAATGGATAAGAAATACCCATCTGTCATAGTTTTCGTTGAAACCGTTGAACAGATAGCCCGTTATCGGCAGAGAAACCGCTGCCAGGGAGATGACTACCCCGATCTTAAGCTGAAGCTTTCTTCGGGCAGAAGGCAGAAAGAAAAGTATGACCGCCGAAACCCACTCAATTAAAAGGACCCCGAAGGCAAAGCTCTTTCCCGGAATGACGGAGGCCTGCAGGAATTGTAATAAAAGTCCGGGTCTTGGAAGGTAGTTTGAACGGCTTGAGAGAATATCGACCGCATGAGGATTTCTCTCCGAATTAAGAAAGCTGTATAGCACCGGAAAAAGCACCGGGGAAGCGAGGATTATGCCCGTAATATAGAAGCATAAAAGCTTAAAGCCCTCTGTAAGGATTATGAGTACGATATTTTTTTCCCGGATCCTTACCGGTCTTTTAAACGGATTCTTTAATGATCCTGTGTCGGAAAGATCATTTTCATTTATGTTTTCCGGAATTTTTTCATTTAAGTCATCTGCGGCCGGATATGAGCCTTCTTCGTTTCCCGCCTCCTTTGTTCCCGCATTTTCTGTTTCTGTCGTTTCTGCTCCCGCGGCTTCTGTCCGTTCACGCACGGATTTATTCCGACCTGAAGCATAATGAATAAAAAACAGCCTTGTAACACAATAGACAAGAAGCGCCAAAGATGCCATATAAAGGAAATAAAAGCCGCAAAGCGCCCCGTAGAAAACCGAGAAAATAAACAGCAGGGCATTTTTGAAGCTTTTTCTGCGGTTTAAAAGCCTCTCCGCCCCGGCAAGCATCAGCGGAAAATAAAAAAGCACCGATAAAAATTCTATGTACATAAATCCGCCGTAAAGCGCGAATCCGCAGAAAGCATAGGAAAGAGCTCCGACGGAAGCCTCTTTCCCCTCATAACCCATTTCCTTTAAGTAAACGATCGCCGCAAATCCCGCCAGATATAGGCGGATAACATGGCTTACCGCAAAAAACAGGCCCCCGTTTTCCCGGTTTGCAAAGGCGGCAAGCAGATTTATGGGATTTCCGAAACCATAATAATTAAGGCATCCTTTAATATCCTCGCCCATCCCGATGGAAAGATCATATCCGGGCAGTACTGGCTTCCCCTGAAAAAGACCGGAAAAAAATCTTCTTATATAAGAACCTGTATATAAAAATGAAGGATAATACTGGCCGAGTCCGTCAATATACCATATCGAAGTCCTGCCCTCAAAAATAAAGATCCCGAACAGACAGCCCGCGATCAGCGTAAAAAGCACGGTGTAGATGATATATTGACCGGTTTTTCTGTTGTATGAAACTGATTTCATGTGCATATGACGTGTGGTCCGTACAAAATACCATTAACACGGACATTTAACAATTCCGGAATTCATGTATTTCAATTGCAGATCATACAATTGACTGATAAAATATTCAGTATAGACGTCTCAAAAAGCAGACGGTCGATCCATGAAAGAGAACGACAATTTTTTATAACATATCCTTGTCTGTTATTCAAGGCGGAAAAATACAGGGGAAATCAAAATGGAAATCAAAAAGGAATTGTTAAATGCATTGGAAGAAAGACTAAAGGCGGATGGAGATATCGGTCAGACGGTGATGCTTAACGCAGAGGACTTAGGATCATCCATGGATGTTCTCAGGGCGGAGATACTGGAATTCGGCCCGGATCTGATGAATGTCCTTGGCGAATTCTTTTTTATGCCCTTTGAAGACGAGGGCCTGATGTTTTTTACCTCAGTCATCACCTATTCGGACTCAGTTCCAAGGGAAGCTGCAGCGGATATAGCGGCAGCGGTAGCAAGGCTCAATTATTACATACCGTGTGGATGCTATGCTTTGGGCAATGACGATAAGAACCTCATATACCGTTACACAGCCATTATGTTAAACAGTGAAGAAAAAGAGCGGTTAACGCAGGCAGTTATATCGGCGGCTTATTCCTCCGTTTCCGTGGCTGAAAAATATCTGGGGTATCTGCTGCTTGTGCTTAAAGGCGAGATCACCGTGGAGGAAATGGTAAAAATGATGCTTGGAACGAATAATTAAAGGAGTTTTCTATGCAGCTGACGAGGATCACCAAAGAAAATGAAAGAAACTTCCTTCCTTTATTCCCTGTAAGCGCGTTAATAGCTTCCGACAAGCTTATCCGTCTGGGCATCCTTAATGATGAAGGAGAAATAGCGGGAGCGCTTTCGGCGTGGATCTATGACGGGTTCATCGATATCCTGTCGTTATACATCCTTCCCTCCTTCAGAAGACAGGGATATGCAAGAGCGCTCGTGGATACTTTAGCTGATATCGCAAAACGAAACGGATATGAAGCTTTAACCGGGGAATTCCTTAGAGACACGACATCCGCGGTATTTTCGGGAGCCTGCGGTTTTGAGCTTTTTGAGGACAGGACCCAGTATTATTTTACGCTTGGAGAGTATTTACGCTCTCCGCTTTATAAAAGGCTGGTCAGCAGAAAAAAATGCCGTCCCGTGCCCCGGGTCTCATCCCTTTCCCACGAAGACAGGCAGGTTCTTAACAGACAGTTCGATATAAAATATTATGATCCCGCCTGGAGCACGGCGTGTATCGAAAACGGAGTATATAAGAGCTGTCTGCTTGCGGAGCATGACCCGTATAAGGTAAACGGAAAAGAACAGGGAAACGTGAATATCCTGATGTTAGATTCCAGGTCACGAAGCCCTGTTGATTTTCTGTATCATATAAGGGCTCTTTCAGACAAAGCCATATCTGAGTTCGGGGACGATAAGGATATAGTTTTCAGGATGATATTTAAAAATGAAAAGATAATCATGAGTATGATCAGACTGATGGGAAGGAAGACAATCCTGCACAGCGCGGGGCGATATGTATACGGAGTCAGGCTTTTGTCCTGACAGAGTAAAGCCGTAAGCTAAACATGTCAGTATATATTATGATATCAGGGTAAAAAGCCTGAACCCACGGCAGGCTTACCTGCCAGTGGGTGAAAGGTTTTATGATCCTGATAACATCACATTATCGCATGAAATATATTCTGCGGTTTACAGTGTTTTACCGACGGAGACTGGACGTATCTGACGGAAATACAGACCGTCAGAAAATATCGATCAGAGGAAAAGAATATGCCTGAAGATAAAAATAAAGTTAATCCGGATGGAACGATCGTAAAAAACAGATCGGCTGAGATATCTGCCTTATCGGAAGAAGATTTTGTCTTAGTCAGGCAGGAAAAGACCGAAAGCCTTTTTGCGGATCATACGCAGCTGCAGGGTCAGACCGCCCATACGGAGATGACAGAATCAAAACTGATGAAAGAAGTCCCGGCCGTGATGCCCCTTAAGCTTACTGTCGACGATATCGCCTCCGTTCATAAAGAAGTAGGAATGAACTTTACTTCCAATTCGGTCAAACGTAAAAAGCTTTTATCATTGACCCAGCAGCAGAGAAAGCAGCAGATAAAGCTTGACACTTTAAAACAGCAGAGAATGCTTGAAGCAAAGCAGTTGCAGGCTGAGCCTGAAGCGGCACGGAAAATCCTTGCCGGTAAGAAAGACGCTGCCGATCCTTCGGAAAAACCCGATGAGGCAAAAAAAACCTCCCGGGCCGATAAGCCTGACGAAACCGGCAAACCCGCCAAACTGAATAAAGATTCTGTTCCGGTAAAGGCTGAAGTATCAGAAAAACCCGGTGAAGCTGAAATCACCTTCGGAAAAAAAGAGAGTGCCGACGGGCAGTCGTCAATGACACAGGTAGAAACAGCGGCGAAAGCACAAGAGGCCATAGTTTCGGCAAAACAGACCTCTTCGGCCCCGACAGCCTTATCCGAAGAACAGGAATCGGTGATCAAAAAAACGGTGAAAAAACAGGTTCGGGAACAGATCTACCGTCAGATAATATCTTATCAGAACCTCAATTTCCTGCAATTTTCCAAAAAGGGCGAAACCCCTTTTGACGCGCTGCTCAATAATTATACGGAGATTAAGAAGATAATCAGTCATATCCCCGACTTCGAGGAAGAACTCCGGATAAGGAAGAGTAAAAACAAACAGGAGGATACGGAAGAACTTGACAAAGCAGAGGCACGGTTACGCACTCTTAAAGATATAGAGACGCATTTTACATGTATCGAAGAGCTCATGCAGAATAAATACTATGCGTATCTTTCCATGGAAGAGATGAAAACTCTTTCCACGAAGGAATTAAGGAGCCGGTACGCGGATCTCTTCAGGCTCCCGAAGCAGTCCGGTCTGAAGGACGTTAAGCCCGCTCCCGGACAGAAATTCCGAAATGAAGAGCTTGCAGGATTCTATGAGAACCTGATAAGGCTCAGGGAAGCCGGATTTACCGAACAAACGACCGCAAAGGAAAAAGAAGCCCTGCATCTTTCGGAAGTTAAGAAAGAACGGGCTCTTACAGCTTCTTCGCCACAGAAAAAGGAAGAACAGAAGCCAAAGGACAAAAAATATTATCTGGGTGAATTAAAGAGGGCCGCGGAAGCATATTCAGACCTCGAAGTATTTTTAAGCGACGAATATACCGTTGTTTCCAAAGAGCAATACATGCGTCAGTTTTTGGAGACCTTCAGGCCGGAGGAATGTCTTGCCCGATTTCGTGATAAAAACGGAACGGATAAGGATCTGCCTGGCTCTGTCAAAAAATTCCTTCAGAAAATAACCCCGGAAGCAGGCTCCGCTGAAGCTAAAGAAAAAAAAGCAGGGACTGCCGGCACTGATGCAAAGGTCAGAAAAGACAAGGCTGCCGACACTGATGCCGGGGCTAAAGCTGCTGACGCCGATGATGCTGAAGCTAAGACTGTTTCCGATACCGCTGCTGAGACTAAAACTGCCGGAACTGCTGACACTGAAACTAAGGCTGCCGGAGCTGCTGCCGTTTCGGTGAGTAAGCTTACCGATGAGCAAAAAGAGCTGGTTCACACAGCAGGAACCTATTTAATGGAACGCTCCTTAACGGAATCCAAACGGGGCGCCTATATAAAAAATTTAAAGATCTATAATCCGACTGTGGGATTTATCCCGGGTACGGCTCTCGCAGCGCCTGTTTCCGCAGCTCAGATGATGCCTGCCTCCATTCCGCTCAGATCAGAATGGAAAAGCCATGTGCCCTTTGTCTTTAATATGCTGAAAAATTCCCCCGATCAGCTGCTCATAGCATATTATCTCCTTGAAAATGACAGGCAGGATGATGCAACGGGGATAGACTTTCTGTCTGTCAGAAAGAATTATCAGCCGGATCTGGAAAAGATCCGAAAAGTTACCGATTGGGCAAAGATATCCCGTGCGGTACGCTCCTCGTCGCAGATCTCTTCCTGGCTTATGGAATACGATGCCCGTGAAGATGCTATTAAAAAACTGGCGACGGCTCCCCAAACCGTTACCCAGGCTCAGGAAGTCAGTAAAGATGCTTCCGCAAAGCAGGAAGTTAAATCTGTACAGCCCGTCAGTAAAGAAGCTTCAACAGGAGCCACCGATGACGATACAGAACCTCAGGATGATACAGAACAGATCGTTAAAAAAGAAACAACTGCAGAACCCCCCGCTGACGCTGAAGAATCCCAGGATATCGCAAAGCAGGAAGTTAAATCTGTACAGCCCGTTATTACGGAAAGTGTGGCTACAGTAAGTACGATGGATCCCGTGGACCTGCCGGTAGATGTAGTTATGCCCGCAAAGCCGCTCGTACAGGCTCCGCCCGAAGTTATGGCACAATCCAGGATAGATGCCGAAACTATCTCTGGAATGAATCAAATATATAAGCCGCAGAAGGATAATAACTGTTATTGCTGTGCAGGAACCGCCATGGTCAATCAATTCATAGCAAAAAGAAAAAAAGCCGAAGGAAGCGGGGACGGAACCATAACTGAATTCTGCGGACAGGATGATATGAGAGCTTACAGGCCGGCTGTCAGGACATTTGATTCGTTAAAGTCTCTCATGTCCCAGGATTCATATGATGAAACCATCAGAGACCTGGATAAATATGCAGGCGAAAATAAAGCAGAGGTCGGAAACATCTTCGAAATGGGTGATTTTATCCTGGATAAGCTGCATGCCCAGGGAATGGATAATGTGATGCTTCACAACATATCCTTCTCTTTTCCCTTAGATCAGGCAAAGTTCGAAGAAATGAAACAGCAGTTTATAGATAAGGTCAAGGAGCTTCTCGCCTCGGACCATGTTGTAGGCTGGTTAAGAAACGGGCATTATGTCACTATTACCGGAATAGATGAAACTAAAAAGGAGCCGGTATTTAAAGTATATAATTCATCTAATGCTGATATCCCTGCAGTCATTGAGGAAAGAAAAATCAATACTTTTCTGGCAAAGGATATGACCATGGAATTAGACTGGATCTCCGAAAGGGAACAGCTGCCTGAAAACCTGACAGATACATTCCCGGGGCTTCAGTATGATCAGGGAACTTCCCTATTCAGCGTAAACCGGTCCATGGTTAACGGTCTGTCAATAGAGCGTATGAACCATTTCCTGCCTTCCCATACAAGGGGAGTTACCGTTTCGAGAACAATAAGCCAGTCGGTTGATCAGGCTTCCGAACAGAATTCCGGGAATGCTCCCGAACAGTCTTCACAAAAAAAACAAACAGGCGGAACTATTATAGAATCAGTCTACATTCCTCAGCATGAAGAAAATCCATCCGTGATCTCACTGGACGATTGCATGCCCGGTGTAAATCAGCGCAGAATCCTTATGGACCGTGGAGTTGAGCTAAACCTGTCTGCCATAGAACAGAAAGTTATGCTGATAAGGATGCTGTACCAAAGTGCCGGCCTTCATGAGGATATGCCGGTAGGCATGGTAGAGGATCCTGATCTCAGAAAAAGGATATCTGACGAATTCCTTGAACTATCAAAACTGAATGCGGCATGGAGAAAGGAGCTGAAAGAAAAAGACAATGAATCCTCTGAGCTTGATCTTGATCATCACGTAAAAAAGGGGAGAAGCGCCCTTGAAGTAACAAATTCCATTACCTCGGACACCAAGGAGTATATTGCAAATATGGCCGTCGGAGGCACGCTAAAGGCAATAGGAACAGGAGGAGGCTTCGTCGGCTTTGCCGGTACCGAAACATATGTCGAGACAGCCGGTATATTAACGGGAGGGATTTCTCTTGTAGGATTGACAAGTGATATTGTTTCCACGATTTCCCTTGCAAACGCTAAGGGGCTTACAGGTCCTGATATTTTGGCCAGAGCCACCTCTCTTTTTGGCAGTTATGTCAAGGATATCGGGGGAGGCTTTTCCGCCACGGGAAGTATAATAGCCGCTAATAATATGAGTACAGCAACCTCTGTCGGCTCTTCCGCGGTAACCTGGCTTAAGGATTCATCAAAATCCCTGATAACCAACCCAACCACGGGGGCATGGGCTACGATAACCGGAGGCTCATTAGCCGTGATCGCCGGAGCTGCCATAGCGACTTCTGCGGCGGTAGAACTGGGCCGGGAGGAAAGCTCAAAAAAAGACGTAAAAGCTGCCCTTGAAATGCTGGATGGGAGAAATGCCGCAACAGCTAAAGCCGAAAAAGCTGAGAAAAAAACCGGCAAAGACGGTCCCGGGAGCCCCGCCGAAGCAAAAGCTGAAAAGGAAGATGAAAATCCCGGAGAAAGCGGCTCCGAGGGCACCGTTGAAACAAAAGCTGAAAAATCAGATGAAATCAGGCCCGACAGCTCTTCCGCAGAACAGGAGGAGAAAAACAAAAAGACTGCTGCAAAGCCGGATGCAAGCGGCTCCGGTATTACCGTTGAGGCAAAAGCGGAAAAAACCACAGAGCGGGCAGATGAAAAGACTGATAAAAAGGTCTCCGCAGAAGCCGATAAAACAGCCCTGGCGACAAAACGCCTTACTCATAAACAGCAGGAGGAGCAGAAAGCATTCCGTAACTATCTGTCGATTCAGACAGACGAGATCGACAGGAAGGAATTAGGGTCGGCAGTTAAACTGGGAAACGGCGTTCTGACAAGCGTAGCCGGCGGATTAGCAATGACAGGATTTCTTGCGCCCATCGGAGCGCTCTTAGGCGTTACGGCTTTGTTTATCAGCACCGGGACAAAGATCTGTGACTGGATTCAAAAGAATGAAAACAGAAATGTTGCCGTAGATAAATATCTGGGCCTCGAAAAGATAGAGGGACAGCTTAAGAAGATGCCAAAAGGAACTGTCATGGATGAAAACGAATATCGGATAAGGATCAGGGATGTGGCTCTTGCGGAGAGGGGATTTTCTTCGGTAAAAGAATGCTTCCGTCAAATATGCTTTGAATATGCCACCCTGCTCTATAATAAAGTATTTATCGAGAATCCGCCTCCCGAGGATATTGAAATGTACAGAAAAGGCATGCAGGCCCTCGGCATGAAGATGAACGACCGGGCGGCAACGGCAAACGGAGAAAACCCGGTTCCTTCCATAGAAGCCATGGTTACCCGGATGATGTCGTGAATTGTTTTGTTTCGTTTCGTTGATTGTTATAAAAAATACAGTTGAATCTTATTCTGAAAAAGGGTATACTATATTTCGCATCGGAAAACGAAAGAGAATAAAAAGGTTTTTATCTGTTTTTCGAAAGCGTGTCTGCGTAGCTCAGCAGGATAGAGCGACCGCCTCCTAAGAAAAACTTAGGGCGTGACTTTTTGCTAATGCAGTAGTACAATTTCATAACATGTCCACGTAGCTCAGCTGGATAGAGCGACCGCCTCCTAAGCGGTAGGTCGGAGGTTCGAATCCTCTCGCGGACGCTAAGAAACCCCGTAAAATCAACATTCTTGATTCTACGGGGGTTTCTATTTCTGCTAATCTGCTAATGAAATCAATCACACCGCCTGCTATGAATTGAAATCTGCTAATGGTTTCGCCCATGTTTTGCAAAAGCACTGGTTGCTAACGAAATCATAGCTTTTGCTAATTTGAGTCTTGGGTCGTCTTGGACGGTCTTATGCTGTCCCTATCAATCAATGTGCTAATCGTTTTTTGAAGATTAACTTTCAAGTATAAGAAAAGCACCCCTCTCTGAGCGCCTTTCATTATTTGTATTTATGTTCAATAATGTATGGTGCCTGCTCTTCAACCTTTTCACAATTCGCAGGAGGTGTGAAAGCATTGCACATGAAATCACTAAACACATTGAGTCCTGCAAATACATGTCTTGCCCATTCTTTCCCTGTTTCTTTATCAAATACACCAACCTCAATAAGATCACTATGGTCAGAATAGAGCATTATTGCGATGTTGAAGTCGGGAGAGGTTACTTCAACATCTTCTTTTTCTTTCAATTTTCCATCTGGAATATGTTTTCTGCTATCATATAGACTTTCTATTATTTGTACTGTACTCATAATATAAT
>JAIKXO010000337.1 GCA_024684065.1 Lachnospiraceae bacterium | reverse complement strand
TCGAACGTTTTGAAAGGGATCTGAAGCAGCTTGGAAAGATGAAGCCCTACGGAGCTGTGCACTACATCCTTTACGGAATGGGATATTTAAAATATCTGAAAAGTCAGGCTTCAAAATCAGGCTGCGATGCCGACGGGAATACCCAAAAAGCCCTTGGGATAAAGGAGAGAGCAAAGGGCTTCAGGAGCCATGGGGAATTTCTGGAAGCAATAGATGATTATACAAGAGAACTTGCGATAACAATGGCCAAAAAGCACAGAGCCGGGATAAAGGGAGATGCGGTAACGATAATGACATACCATGCCTCTAAAGGACTTGAATTTAAGGAGGTCTTTCTGCCCGGTGTTAACGAAGGAGTTATCCCGGGTTACAGGATAATCACCGAAAAGGAGATGGAAGAGGAAAGGCGGCTCTTTTACGTGGGAATGACCCGCGCTTCCGAACGCCTGAACATCTCTTATCACCGTGAAAACCTGACCGGCCGCCTCAAACCCAGCCGCTTCTTAAACCCGCTCACCGACCGAGCCGGCAGGCGAGACCGAAGAAATAGAGCTTCCCTGAACCCCAGTAAAATAGGGAGGAATACGCAACTGTCCTTCCCTTGTACAACTTTTCATCTGTTCAGACAGGAAGAGCTGTTTCAACCGGGATAGTTATCTCAATACTCAACTTCCCACCAAATGCCTGCGCCAGTCTGTCAAGTGTTGATATGGATGGATTAGAAACGCCTCGTTCAATCTTTGATATGTCTGATTGATCGATCCCGCTCATTTCAGAAAGCTGTTTCTGTGATATCCCAAGTCTGGCCCTGGCTGAAATAATTGAATTGCCCAGAGTGATATTTGCCTCGCTGACTTTATCGACTAACACTCCGTCGCAGTAGATCGTCTCTGTCTCAAGATCAAGGTCATCATTCCATATTATCCCATATCCTCCCATCAGTTTCCCACTCATGAACAGTTTTCTGTCATTAAGCGCTCTCAGTTGTGGATATTTATTATATAGAACCGAGATATCATATTCTTTTACATAGCCGTCCTGAAATGTAACCCTCAGAACAGTTCCTTTGCCAAAGGCAAGTTTACATGCTTTGTGAAACATACCAATCCCTCCGGTCAATTCAATGGTGGAAGCTTTTCATACTTTTCCGTCTGCCACATCTTCAATAATTCCTTGCGGTATTTGTTAATAAATTCCTTAACCATTGCTTTTGCTTTAGCAGGAAACTCTCCCTCCATTATCTCTCCGGTTTCAATCAAAAAAGGAGCATCAAAATCCTGCGTAATCGCATGAATATGTGGTGGATTATGTTCTTTGTTACGTAAATACATAACTATTATAATTCCATAAAAATAACTGATTGTAGGCATTCAACCTCCTCCTATATCTATTATTTATTATAGGGCATATATCCCCTACCGTCAACATATAAGGCTTCTGGGGGATGGCGGGCGAATATAGCCAACACCTCAGCACGGATGCTTATAAAGCTTTAAAGAAAAACGAGGAACTCAAACAAAAGCTCTAACATATGGCTGCCGAAAAATAACGTATCGCTCCTTCAGGAGATGGTCGTGCACAAGGACAGGAGCGTGACGGTCATCTTCAAATCCGGATTAAAGGTCGAGGTTCAAGCCTGATCAATGAGACATTGCGGGATTTCTTCCTGCAGTGTCTTTTTTTTTATAAAATAATTTGCCATTTCCGGTTTTCTTACGTATAAATAAATAGAGGGGCAAAAACTGCCCTTATGGAGGTACAACTATGAAGCTTACAGGAAATCTAAAAAAACAGGTAGAAAAGGCTGAAACAAAGAACGAAAAGAAGAGCCTCATTGAGAATGCAGGGATGCTGCTGAACGACGAGGAGCTGGAAGTGGTTTCGGGCGGAAGAGGATATAATCGCCGGGATTATGAGCGTGCCGGAGTGATAATTGTAGGAGACTGTTATTTCGCAAAGCTTTCAAACGGAGAAAAAATATCTATAAGTGAGATCGTTGCAAACAGCATGGTAGACTGTTACAGACTTAATGGTCTTAAGCTCACTGATGAGCAGCTCAGAGCTTTTATAGAAATGTGCAGTAGATAAAGGCCGATCTGGAGACGGTTCTTTTAAATAGTATGATTAAGGAGGCATGATTATGAAACTTACAGGCAATCTTAAGAAACAGGTAGAAAAAGCTGAAACAAAAGACGAAAAGAAGAGCCTCATTGAAAATGCAGGAATGCTGCTCACCGATGAGGAGGTTGAAACCGTAAGCGGAGGTGCTGGCGGTAGAGGATTTTATATGACTGTAGGAGATTGTAACGGATCTTATCTGGCGTTAAGACCGCAGCCTTACTGGGACCAGTATCACGAGATTGCACAGTTGTATCCCGGCTATGAGGTGTCCACCTATGGGGAAACCATAAATGGCACAGGATTAAACGGAGAATCGTGCACATATACACATGTATGCTACAACGGTATCTGGGGTTGGGTAAATTCTGCTTTTTTACATTAAAATCTGTCATTTCCGGTTTTCGTGAGTATAATTATTCAGGATGCGGTTTTAATGAAGAAATCTCCTTGCGGTGGATGAGGAAGGAGTGAAGTATGAAACATATAGGCAATCTTAAAAACAGGTAGAAAAGGCTGAAACAAAAGACGAAAAGAAGGGCCTCATTGAGAATGCAGGGATGCTGCTGAACGACGAGGAGCTGGAGATGGTGAGCGGGAGGGGTTAAACCTGCTGTTGGTATTAAGTATTCCGTTTTCTGTAAAGATACCAGCTGTGGGTTCCGCCAAGATTATATAATTAGAGATGAAGCCTACAGGTTTGTAGAAAGGACAAAATTCTGTCCATGGTGTAATACATCAGAACTGGATGTAAAAATTATTCCTTCTAATCTGATGATTATCAATTTTGGACATTAATCTTGTGCATTTGAAATTACCGGGACGGGGACTTATCTCCAGTCCCGGCTTTTTTATGCCCTGAAAGCCGCTAAAACAGGGCGTTTACGAAGGTGAATACCCCTAAATGCCCTTGGGGTATTCATCGTAAAATTGTATCAATACTGTCAGAG
>JAIKXO010000329.1 GCA_024684065.1 Lachnospiraceae bacterium | reverse complement strand
AATAACAGATTCCGATCCCGATACCTGGAGCTGGAACGATAAATCGGGCAAATGCGGCATGTTTTCTCTGTACGGCCTGGATCCCGCCCCGGAGAAGACTGTCGGAAAAAGTACAAAGGATACAAAGGATACGAAAGATATAAAGGATATAAAGTATTCCGACATCAAGGTGTTCCTGGATGGAAAAGAACTCTCTTTAAATGACGATAAAGGCAAAAAAGCAGAGCCTGTTATGATCGACGGAACTGTTTATCTGCCTGCAGTTTCCCTGGTCGAAGCTCTTGACCATGAAGTGAAGTGGGATAAAGAAGGGAAAGCGATCTACATCGGCAAACTTCCGGATGAAAAGGCTCCTTCACACTGCTGGGTCCTTACAGATACAGTCCACGAAGTGGACAAGGACGAGAGTTATGCCAACAGAACGTGGCATTACGATTATGAAGATATTGATAACGGCGGCCGTTATGTGATCGATTATACATTTCGGTATAATAAAGAATATGCTCATTATATTGCGATAGGTGAGGCCACGAATATCCCTTCCTGCCTGTATCCGGGGAAATACGCCACGATAGACCTGAAGACTTATGCTGAAGATGTTGTCGGCACCAGTGCCTGGGGCATTCCTGTAATGGATTATATTCAATATGAATTCAAAGAACCTCATCCTACATACGACTACAGCATGAACTGGACAAACGTCAATGAAAATGAACCGGTATATTATAACTGCGCGGACGGAACTTTTGAATGGAAGGTAAAGGCGCTGTTCCCGGAAGGAAAGCCCGGTGACTCCCTCAAAGTCACCCTTAAGTACCACCGGGGAGACTTACATCCGATAAAGACTATCTGGACATACGTATGGAGTGAATAATCGCCGTACGAGTTTATACCTCTGTCCGGGGAGAACTGTAAGAATGGACAGGAGACCGGTAAACATAAACGTTTGCCGGTCTCTTTTCGATTGCGCCGCCAGGCGCACCATTAAGTAGGAGGCGGTTAGTCACCGCCTTCTGTTCGATTTCAGGATCAGAGACGACAGCGTTATCAAAGCGCTGAAAGAAGATACGGCCCGAACGCCGGGGATTTATACAACATAGCATTAACGGCATATACAGATATCTGGCTGCCGTGCAGGCGGAGGAAAATAAAAATCCCTGAACTATACTGCGGCTTAAACGACATTAGGACTGTTCTGCGTTTCACCCTGTTTCATATCACTTTTTTCTCAATCCCATGCTTCAAATACCCACCGGTATAAACAATACATATAAAATTTTCTTCTCTGATTTAAACAGTATGCCATGCTGCCTGCTCTTTCAGTAAGTCAGTCTTTTTGATATAATTATACCCGGAAGGACCGGATGGCGGGGATGGATCCCCGGAGCAGGATTGAACATGGTCGTAAAACAAACAGCATTGGAACAGTATATTTATTTTCAAGGAGGAAGTTTATGCACAGGAAATTAATAGCTTTATTGTTAACCGCCTGCCTGATGGCGGGCAGCACCGTTCCTGTTTTCGCTTCAACGGAAGCAGTCGTGGCGACGGACGAGGATAAGGTCCTTGACGATGACGTTGATACGGAAGGCAAAGAGGGCGTAACCGCGGAGGCAGATACTCAGGACGCTTCCGTGGATGGCGGGGATCATGATATTACCGTGACGCATGAGTACGATGAACATGACACAGACGATGAGCCTTATTCCGTCGGTGCGGTGTCCGAGGCCAACGGCGAGGGCCTGACGGCTAAGGTTGAAGTCCATGACGTCTGCGTCAGTTCCGTGGATGACATCCAGGTGTTTGGCATACAGGCGGTGGCAGAAGCGCCGGAAGCCATGGCTATCGGCGGTGCTAATGATGTTGAGGTGTTTTCAGACCCGCAGTTAACTTCTGATGATGCCGAGTATCCGACCGTGGCCATAGGTGCCTTTTCTTCAGCGGGGGATATTTCTGAGACGGGGGATGTTATTGATGGTACTAACGGGGGGACTGCCATAGTGTCCGTCCAAAATGTTGATGTTTATGCCACACGGGGAGGGGCTATAGGCGGGCAGTCTGAGGCCATTGGTGAAAGCTCCGTGGCTGTAACATATGTGGGTGGCAACCTGAACGTGGAGTCTGCTGACACGGCGTACGGCATCGGGGTAATTGCGGATGAAGGCGGCAGGGCAGGGACAATCTTAAATATTGAAGAGCGTGATGGTGTGGCCGCCAATGTCCGCGGCGGGGGTGAAGCCGCCGGCGTCATGTCGCAAGCATCAGGCGGCGGCACTGCTTATGCCCAGGCAAACGGACCTGTCAACGTAAGTGCCAGCAATATCGACGGTACTGCTTTTGGCGTTGAGTCTTTTATCAGCGGAGACGAAAGTATTGCCATGGCATATGCAGGAGACCTTTCCGTTACGGGGCATGATGCTGTTGGTCTGGCAGCAGGAGCGCAGGATGTCTCTCACGGCCTGGTTGAAACTATGGTTTCGGGCGATATAGACGTTTCAGGAAAAAATGCCCTCGCCATGGATCTGTGGTCTGAGGACACTGAGGACGTTTCTATGTTCGCGGGTGTTAATGGCGATGTCCATAGTACCGGCAACGGCGTGTTCATTAACACGGCCGAAGGCACCGAAGTGGAAGTGCTGGTCACAGGAACACTAAAGGTTGACAACGGGCCGGCTATAGTGATAGGGCAGAATACAGCACCGGAAGACGTTCATATAATAGCATGGAAAATTGAGTCAAATGCTGACAGCCTGGTACAGGACGGCGTCCGCGGAACGTCTCCTGCTGCAATAGATATTACGCCTCATTCAGACAAGGCAAGGGCTGTTGAAAACGATATCTATTATATATTGAAGGTTGACTCCACGCAGGCCGACAATATAAATATAGTTTCCGGCGCTGAGGACTACAGATACCTGGATATGGATAATGAAGGTCTTGTTGATACCAATATTGCGCATGCAGGTGATAAAGTCGGAATTAAGCTTGATATCCCGGAGGGCTACGAACTGAAGGCGGCTTACGGTGACGCGGAGCATACCATAGTGCTTACAAGGGGTGACGACGGCAATTATTACCTGATAGTCCCGAAGGGCGGCGGCGTGACTATAAACATGGTGCTCTCGCCCATAGAGAGCAAGCCCGCGGAACCTGATGAAAAAGACAATAAGAATGACAGCTCTGACGGTAACAAGAATGAGGATAAGACTGTTTACACGTCGACGTTCACGATCGCAAACAGCATGGCTGTTGCCAGTATAGGCGGCACGGGCCAGGTCAGCATGGCGATGGCCGACCTTATCTCTTATATCAGCCAGGGAGCGACGAGCATCGTGATCAATACGCCGGCGGGCTCGTTCATAATCCCGCTCGACATGGAGCTGCTTGCCCTTCTTGCGGGTGGCAATGTCATCAGGTTTGTGCTCAACGGAAGCGTGCTGGAGATTTATGTGGACGGGGGCACGGTACCCGTGAAGACAGTCAGCATTGCGGGCTGAAAATAAAAGATACTGCTGAAACCCACGGGTTTATCCGTGGGTTTGCCGGCGGTGAGCAGATTGCTGAATGGATGAGGAAAAAGAAAATACAAAAGAATAAAAACCAGGAGACAGGCAGCTCTGTGGAGATAAGGTCCGTAAGGGGGACGGTTCTGTGTTTCAGCATAAGAAGTGAAACGGGGAACCGTCCCCTGTTTCATACGTCTTTATACGGAAAAATGTTTATAGCTTCTCCAGCATATCCGCAATACCGCTCAGCCAGGGAGCGTCCAGCGATTCCACATTGCCGCTGTCGCAGGCTGTAGCGATGGAGGGGTCAATAGGCAAACAGGCTGTATCGGCGATATTGTAGCGTCTGGCAGCTTCCTCCAGATGACTTTCTCCGAAAATGTGATGCTCCTTGCCGCATTCATCACACTTGAAATAACTCATGTTTTCAACGATGCCCAGAACCGGAACATTCATCATTCTCGCCATGTTCACAGCCTTTTCGACAATCATTCCTACGAGTTCCTGAGGAGAAGTGACGATCAGGATGCCGTCCAACGGCAGAGACTGGAATACCGTAAGAGGCACGTCGCCTGTTCCCGGTGGCATATCAACGAACATGAAGTCTATATCGCCCCATCTGACATCAGACCAGAACTGTTCGACCGTGCCCCCGAGGATCGGGCCCCGCCAGATCACGGGATCTGTTTCATTGGGCAGCAGCAGATTCAGAGATACCATCTTAATGCCGGCAGCACTTACAGCCGGAATAATGTTTTCTTCTTCTGCGACCAGCTGGCCGTGAACACCGAATGCCTTAGGAATCGAGGGGCCGGTTATATCCGCATCAAGAATCGCCACGGTATGTCCACGACGGTGCATCAATACGCTCATCAGAGATGTCACAAGGGATTTGCCTACTCCGCCTTTACCGCTTATTACGCCTATGACCTTTTTGATTTGACTGTCCGCATTTGCAGGTGCAGAGAAATCCGGCTTCTCACCATTTCGGCCGGGACAGTCTTCTCCGCAATTGCTGCAATCGTAATTACAATTTTCACTCATTTTTTATTTTTCCTCCTCTGTTGAAAGGGGTTTTTGGCCCTGAATTAAGATACCCTTGTTAATGACATATGTCAATAACCTCATTACACCGACAGCGGACAGATTGTTGAATGGATGAGGAAAAAAGAAATATAGTAAACGCACCTATTTTGTGCGTTTACTATAAGTATTACTCTGCCGGCAGGATGCTTTCTCCGGCGCTTCTTATGGAAGTATGAGCCGCTATACTCTCATCGGTAGTGACAAGATCATCAGTGCTCAGCTCATGAACGGATGCATGACCTGTTATTCTCGCAAACATTTCGATCTCTTCTTTGGAAACCTTTAAGAAGTTTGCTGTCCGCTTTGCCGCTATATCGATATCCAGTCTTTCCCGGAGCTTAGGATCCTGTGTCGCTATACCGACCGGGCAGTTTCCGCTTCCGCAGATCCGGTACTGCTGGCAGGCAGCGGCGATCAGAGCGGCACTGGCGATCGCTACGGCATCGGCACCCATAGCCAGGGCTTTTGCGAAATCCGACGACACCCTCAGACCGCCTGTTATGACGAGGGCTATGTCCGAATGGATACTGTTAAGATATTTTCTCGCTCTTGAAAGAGCGAAAACCGTAGGAACGGAAGAAGATTCTCTTAACATGAGCGGGCTTGAGCCCGTTGCTCCGCCTCTGCCGTCTATGGTTATGAAATCGGGACCGGCATATACGCAAACGGCCAGGTCTTCTTCGATCCTGCCGGCAGCGATCTTTATTCCGACAGGCCTTCCGCCGGATTTATTACGGAGCATGGAAACCATTTCTTTCAGATCTTCCTTAGAGTTTATCTCCGGGAAACGGCTCGGGCTCTGAATGTCTTCGCCGGGTTTTTTCCCTCTTAATTTTGCTATTTCAGCCGTAACCTTTTCTCCGGGCAGATGCCCGCCCATACCGGGTTTTGTGCCCTGGCCTATCTTGATTTCTATCGCGTCGGCGTTTTTCAGGTTTTCATCCGTAGCGCTGTATTTGTTTGGAACATATTCGAAGATGTATTTATATGCTGCTTCCCGTTCTTCAGGCAGTATTCCTCCCTCCCCGCTGCACATCGCGGTTTTGGCCGTAGCGCTTCCCTTTGCCAGCGCAACCTTTATTTCTTTTGAAAGGGCTCCGAATGACATATGGGAAATATAGACCGGGCTTTCAAGGACCATGGGTTTTGCAGCGTTTTTCCCGATCACGGTTTTTGTATCAACGACAGCGCCATCATCCAAAGGTGATCTCGAAAGCTGCGCTCCCAGAAACAGAATATCATCCCATGAAGGCATATTGGAAAGAGTTCCCATAGCGCTGTCAGGCTTTTTTCCGCTTTTGGCCATTTCATGTATTTCTTCCATATAGCGGATGCTTTTGTCGGATCTGCTGTATTTAGGATCATAAGCAAGATCCTTTGGTGAAGCGTTCGTTCCGTAAGCAGATGCCTCAGCGGGAGGGACAGCCTTATCCTCGATTTTTTCAAATTTTGAAACGGGCTGTTTACAGACCGGGCAGCAGTCTAATTCTTCCAGCTTTTTTCCTTCTTTTTCCTCGTCAAAGATCGCGCCGCAGACGCTGCATTTGTATATTGCCATAATATCTCCTTTCCGTTTGTGAATACATGGTGCTTTGTTCCATTTCTGCGCCGATTTGCAGAGCAAATCGTGCGCTTAGGCACGAACTTCAGTTCGTGCCGATCCGGTCTGCAAGACCGGATCATTTCTATTATAAATCTTCCCGGGCATTCAAAACAGACGTAAGTTGACAGTTTTTCTATATTTTGAGTCTTTTTATTCTTTCCTGGGCATAAATGGCTATTTTTTTCCTTAAGGTATTAAGCTGAGTCTTATGGATGCATAATTTTTCCGGGCAATTTGCGCAGCCTAAATATCCGTTTGTATTTTCCGAAAACCGTTCCGGATATTTGTAGAAGATTATCTCCCATTTTACCATCAGGATAAACGCGAATGTCAAAAGCACCCAGCAGTACCATTTATGTATGAAAAACAGGGGGGTGAACATCATGGCGTAATCCCAGTTGTATATCCTGCAGGTACAGCAGCATTTGTTTTTCAAGAACCAGGTCTGGAACGGGCAGAAAAACAGGATGCATATCATGTCGCAGACCGAGTAGAATACGCTCAGCAGTATCATTATCCCGTCGTCCAAAAGTCCGCCCAGATAAAATGCCCCTATCAGGAAATTGATCCCTATCCATACCAGTAACACGAGCATTACCGCGTTGTTATCCTGTATGACTATATTTGTTTTTCCCGTTTTTATGTAGTTTTTCTTAAACTGCTTCTGGCATCCTGGGCTTTCTATCGATGAGGGAAATAATCTTAAGATCATTTCTGCGATAAACATGATAAATATGATAATGAACGCAATGGGATATGTAGTAAGCAGTGAATATATGTCAATACCGTCTCTGACCTTGTAAAGGATATAATAATACAATAAAATAACAAATGCTATTGAACGAATGGCAAATCTTATGTAATGATATATGCTGATTTTTGAAAGTCTGATTTTTTTCGCGGAAATTATAAGGGATGATCCTTCCTGACTCATTTTTCTCTCCATCTCCATATAATCAATATTTTTTCAGTAATATATACTGATTGAATATGTGTCATGTGCTTTTGACGCCCTGATCATATTATTATAATACAACAATTATTTGACCGGAACTCTTTCATCCGTGTACAGGGCAACGGCCAGAATCAATGGGATACTGACAGTTATGGGCTGCGTGTACCTTATCACAACAGTCGGTCCTAAAAACATGGTAAAAAAAAGCATAAGAGGAAACAAACATATGTACAGTTTTGAGAAATCCCGATGTCTGATTATATAGTACATCCAATACAGAAGCTTCCAAAGGGCTATCCCGGAGCTTAGCCAGATTGTCAGAAGCTTACTGAAACGATAGCCGCTGTTTCTTGCAAAAGACACGATTTTATCATAAAGCCATGGAATCAGCGAATGCCCCTGATCCTGTAAGGGAATCTCATAATAAACCTTAAAAGGAAGAGGCAGGGATTCCAGAGGATAGAAATTACCAAGATTTGTCGCGAGCCATGCATCCAGATATCCGGTCGGATAACGCAGGAATAATGCAGAAAAGAGCTTAATATTATCTTTGAATTCACTTAAAAAGAATTTGGTATCAAACAACAGCTTAGGTTCGTCCGATATATATGAAATGTATGGAATATCCTCATTTCCGCCAAAAATATTACGAATACGACTCTTTTCCTCCTCTGAAAGCTCTCCCGGAACTGATTGGTAAATCCTGGCTAATGGTTGAATGACTGTGCTGAGAGCTTCTCTGGAATCCCCCCTTTCAATGTGAAGAACAGAAGCTACGACCCATGAATATAAAAGAGCAAATGCTATCACGCTTAAATAAACCGCTGTCCATTTCTTCAGGCCAATTCTAGATCTTATTAGCAAAACAAATGGAAAAGCCGCTATAAACACATATATTCCATTGTTCCTGAAAATTGACATCATCACGCCAAAAACTACCGTACGAACAAGGGCAGCTGCGATAGAATTATCGCTATTATCGCCTGTTTTTTCTCTATCTTTATCTGTGGACTGTGACGGCATCTGTTCAGAATTATTTTTATCATCGGAAGGCAATAAGAACAATCTCGCCATCTCACACATAAACAGAATAAAAAAACCGGTAAATATGGTATCCTTTGTGGTTGTCAAAGCCATAAAGGCATTGATCGGATACAGTGCCATAAATAAAATGGTGAAGATGAAAAACGCCCGTTTACATCGAAGCTGTTTCATTGTAAATAAAACCCTCATGTAACACAACCATTGGAAGATTAGTTGAAAAAGAGAGTTAAAAAAAGAATAGTCTTCAAAATGCAAAAGATCGGAAATATATTCGCAAAATCCCAGAAAAGCACTATGAATATATGGATGATGCGTTGAGATCGTTCCCTGCTTAAACTGAAAAAGCTGCGTAGGTCCATCGTAGATGGCTAGACCGGGGAAGAGAGCAAGCCAAACTATGATCCAGACAAGAATGATACAGAGACCGGCAAGGAATAAAGACCGGTCGTTTGGTTCCAAATTGCCTGTTCTGTTAAGCCGGTCTATAAGCCGGTCGATTCCCGCGATAATCAGATAAAAACAGAACATTAACAATATATAAATAAAAGGATGTTGAAAATAAGACACGGAATTTTTTGTATCGATCTGAAAACCCCAAAGAGAAAACAGTGAAAAGAACATTGATAATATTATTCTTGTAATCATCCACTTTTCCGATCCTTTTCTTATTATAAAGATAATCAATACCCGTATAATATATCTAAATATTTGTTAAATCAAGGTTCTGTAAATTTATGGTAATGCTGTTTACACAGTCCTTGCATTTAACATTGGTTGTTCTATAATAAGTAAAAACAAAAGATGGAGGTTTATATCTCAAGCAAAAGAAAAAGAATACTATGTTAAAAAGAATATTCAGAGCGCGGATTAAATAATGGCAGAGATCAGAGAGAAGAAAAAAAATGAAATAGATATGACGCATGGCTCCTTAGCGGATAAACTCGTTAAATTTGCTCTTCCGCTTATCGCAACGGGTATTCTGCAGCAGCTTTTCAACGCAGCCGATATAGCGGTCGTGGGGCGTTTTGCAAGTCCCAACCATATGGCCGCCGTTGGAAGCAACTCCGCTGTGATAAATCTTATCCTCGGGCTTTTTATGGGGCTGTCGGTAGGGGCAAATGTTGTCATCGCAAACCTTATAGGAGCAAAAAACAGACAGAAGATAAACGAGGCGATACACACGGTTATAGCGGTATCCTTTATAGCGGGGATGATCGCCATGACTATCGGTTTCTTTGCCGCAAAACCGATCCTCGTCATGATGGGGGCGCCTGAGGAAGTCATGAACTATGCGATACTGTATCTTCGGATCTATTGTCTGGCAATGCCTTTTATCCTGCTTTATAATTTTTCCTCATCGGTGCTCAGGAGCAAGGGGGACAGCAGACGGCCGCTTATTGCGCTCTTTTTATCGGGAGTGATCAATATCGGCCTGAACATGCTTCTTGTAATAGTGTTTCATCTTCATGTCATCGGTGTGGCGGCGGCAACTGCCGCGTCAAATATCTTTGCTTCGGCACTGGTCCTTCATTTTCTGATGACAGAGGAGGAAACCTTCCGGTTTTCCTTTAAGAAGCTCCATATTAACAAAGCCTATATGGCAGGAATGATAAGAATAGGAATACCTGCAGGCATACAGGGAATGATCTTTTCACTTTCAAACGTGGTGATACAGACATCCATAAACAGCTTCGGGGCGAATGCGATAGCAGGTTCCACGGCGGCTCAGAATCTTGAATTTTTTTCATATTGCATTATAAACGGGTTCGGACAGAGTGCAGTCACCTTTACAAGTCAGAATTACGGTGCGGGGAATGCAGACAGATGCCGTAAGGTTTTCAGATACTCGATGCTTATCGGAGTCGGGGTGGATCTTATATATATAGCTCTTGCGGTTCTGTTCAGGGCGCAGATCCTGAGATTATTTACCGTTGATGAAGCGGTCCTTAAGTATGCAGAATTAAGAGTGATGTGCGTCTGTGTCTTCCATTTTCTGATCGCGAGCTATGAGATAAGCGCCGGTGCCTTGAGAGGAATGAACTATTCGCTCATACCGGCTCTCATTTCCGTGTTCGGAACCTGTGTGTTAAGGCTTACGTGGGTCTTCACGGTCGTACGGGCACATCATACCTTTGAAACTCTTATGTATGTATACCCGGTTTCCTGGATATTCACGGGGATAGTGATGCTTACGGCTTATTATATTGTAAGTAAACGCACGTTTCCAAAGCTCGTTATGCATGACTGACGGCCGGTGCTGAAACTTATATATGTATTTAAGCGTAAGACCTGCTTCACGGATCCGTTTTTACTGAAGTAAAACTTATATTTTCAGTTTCCGGAAATTTCGGGGTTTTAAGGATATATTTACGATTCAGGGTAAAGATCCGGTATTCGGAAATAGTAAGAATGTCATATAATGCGGCAGTGGAGTCCTCGATCCTGTTTAAGATATATAAGGTATTTTCGAGGCCGGAAAGCCCTTCAATAAAGGGAGGTAAAAAATATATGCACAGAATGTACTGTAATGGTGAGATTGTAATATTCTGGGATTCGGAGAAATGCTATCATGCGAGACGATGCGTGACCGGGAGCCCGAAGACCTTTGACATTAACAGAAGACCATGGATCGATCCCTCACAGGCGCCTTCCGCGGAAATATGGCAGGCGATATCAAAGTGCCCTTCGGGCGCCTTAAGCTGTGTATACGATCATGGAATATCTGTGGTATTTAATGAGGAATCCTCCAAAAGCGAGGCATATGACGGAGAGAAGCTTATCGGGGAATGTGATTATATAGCTTCTTCTGATCAATGGACCATAACCCATACCGAGGTATCCCCGGAATACGGCGGTAAAGGCATAGCAAAGCGTCTTGTATACAAGGTTACAGAGGAGGCTGAGCGCAGGGGAGCAAAGATCGTTCCGTTATGCTCCTATGCCGCTAAGGTGCTTACATCTGAAAAGGGGCAGCAGTAAAGGCAATCTGTTTAATCCCTGATCTCTGAGAAGTTATCTCTGATATTCAGGGACACTCCCTTTCGACAGATGAGGGGTTAATATAAATAAGGTGTTTTTTCCATAAAAACAGGTTACAGAACCATTTGGAAAGTTCTGTAACCTGTATTAATATATTGTGCCGGGAATACATTACAAAAGAGTATGAGGACCAAAATGATCCGGGATATCATTTTGTCATAATATTATCCGCACAGTGTTTTGCCTGAGAAATAAGCTTTTTCTTCAGATATCGCTTTCAATATCTATATTTACTCCCGTAAGGCCTACATATGCGCCGTCTCCTGCCTCTGAAGACTCTGCATGGGCAAGAAGCCATTTGTTGCAGGCGGTAAGCCATTTGTCTTCCTCGTTTATGCAGGCAAGCTTCGGAGCGGCTCCGTTTGTCCCCTTTGGAAGAACGATCACAACCTTGAAGCCCTCACCCTTTTTAGCTGAGCAGGGAGCGTAATGCAGGGTTGTTTCGTAGACTTCTACAACCTGGCCCTTCTTTGCAAGGAAGGCTTTGACCTTTGAAGTGTCAAGCTTTCCGTCTACGATATCATCCGCCTTTGCAAGCAGGAGTATAAAATCCGTAGAACCTATGTTTAACTCGCTGTCCCTGTGATATTCCAGACAGTTGAGTTTTGTGTTATGCCCGTTGCAATATCCTATCTGTATCGGCATTCCGCCGTAGGCATTATTCTGAAGTGCACCGAAAATATCGGTATATTCCAAAGCCGCCTCGCTCATCACATATTCTACCGCATCGGGAAGAGGGGTCTTTTCATCGAGGGCTTTAAGAAGCGCGTCAGTATTGTATCCCTCAAGTACCTTTCCATAGGGCTTAAACTCTTCGTCCATAACTGAATAAATTTTCATAGTAACCTCCATTCTCCAGGGCTTTAAAGCCTTTCCATTGATATTCTTAAGTCTATCATATACGATAAAACACGGCAATACAAAAAGATTGGCCGGCAGCTACGGGGGATAGGATTTACTGCGTAAATCCATTATCGCCGAAAAGTTCTAAAAAAGCAGAACCTTTCGGACCCAAAGTTTAAAATTTCAAAAAAACTATGTAAAGAAAAAAGCACCGCCCCCACAGTAATCTGCAAAAACGATGCCTCCGTGCGCGATTAAGCGCAGAGTTTCCTTTGGGAAACTCAAGCAAAACCGAGGGTTCGTAAGAACCCGAGGCAGGGGCAAAGTAAGAATTTCGAAAAACTAAACAGAATAGGATTTACTGCGTAAATCCATTATTGCCGAGAAGTTTATAATTTCAAAAAAAATTATGTAAAGAAAAAAGCACCGCCCCCACAGTAATCTGCAAAAACGATGCCTCCGTGCGCGATCAGGGGCTCGAACCCTGGACACCCTGATTAAGAGTCAGGTGCTCTACCAACTGAGCTAATCGCGCATAATATTCCTGTTTCTTATGCGAAACATAGGTATTATATAAAATAGACCTATGATTGTCAACACACTTTTAATATTTTTGACATAAAATTTTAATATTTATATCATTACAGAAATTATTCATACGGCAGTGGCTCGGGCGTATACCCGAGCTCGCAGAGCCTGTTCCAGGTATTGCTGCCAAAATGTGTCTTAATGATCAGGTTGGGATTCCCTATTGGGTATAATCCAATTTCATTGATATCCGGATCATCATTGTCAATAATAAGATCAGGGCATTCTATTATAAGCGTATCCATTGAATCTACATAATCAAAACAGGTAATATCGATTTTCTTCACCGTTTCGGGAAGAACTACGGTTCCTTCAAGGCTTGTAAGGGCAAAAGCATCCGGTCCTATTATCTCTACCGAGGGAGGAAGCTTAATGCCTGATATACCGTCCTGTCCATCAAAAGCCTCTGCTCCGATTTCCCTTATTCCATCAGGAATGATAAGAGTGCCACTGAACGGCCATTTATTTTGGGAAGTAATTGTATCGATGAGTCCTGTGCTTTTTATAGAAAATGAGCGTTCCGGAATCTTCGAGGTGTTTTCAGGGAGCTTTAGCCGGATTTTTCCGTCTTCCGCCAAATAAGCAGAAAATCCATCAATATTGCCAGTCATGGATTTTTTAGTTGTCTTTTCAGATTCTTTTTCCAGATATAATTCTTCCTCTTCGGAAGTCAAAAAACGCCAGTCTGAATCTGGATTTTCAGCCCCTTCAGATTCTGTGCTTTGCTCTAAGAAATTATAATACTCTTCTCTATCATATATGGAGTAAAATTCTTCATTTTCATAAAGAACTATCTCTTCTACCTTCTCCGACCATAAGAAAATGTCTTCAAGATCATAATTATCTTTTAAGATTAATGACCCGATTTGAACGGTTCTAAATATAGAAGAAGTAATCCCGCAGCTACGGATCCCATCCGGTGCTTTCGGAAGCATAAGATACTCAAGCTCTTTCTCTTCAAAAAACCAGTACTTCCATAAAAAACATGTCTCATCGACCGGGATCCTGTCAGTGCCTGTTCTGAAAAGAACCCTGTATTCATCATCCCGGGCGGAATATGACACTAAATCTGCGTTATCGGGATCTTTAATCTTATAAGCGGTATATGAAACAAAGGAAATGCTGTCCACGTCATGGATCATGGCTATAAGGCATGGCCTGTCAAAAGGATCAGGAAAGCATATTGAGTTTTTCAGATTTTCCGGATGTATTTCCGAAACAATAAAACGGAAGATCCACTCCTCGGGGGTGAGATCCCTGTC
>JAIKXO010000312.1 GCA_024684065.1 Lachnospiraceae bacterium | reverse complement strand
ATCATCTGTAATAGGAATCTCTTTCAGTTCATATGTCGGGAAATCCATCTCGTACAGATTTCCCGTTCGTTTTACCGTCAGCACTCCGCTCAATGTATTAAACCTTACAATACGACTGTCCGACTCGATATAATTCAGAATCACAAAAGCCGATGCCAATGTGGCATGACCACATAGTTCGACCTCTGTTCCCGGTGTAAACCAACGAAGATGATAACCTCCGGTCTCTTTTACTATAAAAGCAGTTTCGGAAAGATTGTTTTCCATAGCAAGTCTCATCATGGATTCTTTTGACGGCCATTCCTCCATAACACAAACCGCTGCAGGATTACCGGAAAATGGTTTATCTGTAAAAGCATCTACAATATACTGTCTCATCTTATTTTCTCCACAAAACCCTTGTCAATAATCGAGTTTTTCATGAAAGAAAATCCGAAACCTCACGGATCCATCTGTCAATTTCAAAACCGGCCATCTGCGCATGCGCATATCCCTGAAAACAACGGATCTCCGTTTGCGGATTCACTTCTTTCATTCGTTTGGCCGCCTTCATGGATACCTTTTCATTGCCCTTGGTACCGTGCATAAACAGGATTCTCATGTTCCCGTCATAGGCCTTAAAATCAAATGGTTGAAAAACGCTGTCGATCATCACGGGAACGGATGCATCCTCCATGTGATCCGCAAGCTTTAAATAATCATCAAGTAACCGTTCCGGCAGGAATTCTTTTTGGGCTCTTTCAAGGATTCTCGGATCCCTGCTTTTGGACTTCGTGAGCACCATCCGGTAGCTGCTCTTGATCATTGTTCTGGCAATGCCGGGAAGCTTCTGCAAAGGTGCACCGTCGAGTATCAAGGCGCCTACTGTGATCTCTGGCATTCCCGCAAGGACCGCCGCGATCCTTCCGCCCATGGAAAGACCGCACAAAACGTCTATCTTCCCTCCCAGATATTCAAGCGCGTATTTTCCGATCTTTTCAGCTTCATCTTCCACGGATATGAAGGAGCTTGTTTCTTCCTCCGTGTGCGCATCGAGTTCCGGAACGACAACATAGTACTCCTTCGAAAAATGACCGGCTGCCTCTTCCCATATCTGCCAGGGATTCATCATGCCATGCACCAGGATCATAGAGCGGTTGTTCTTATCTCCGAATTCATGGAATTTCATTTCAAGCTCCTTCATGCCGTCTCATCAAAGCATTGATTCTATGATGTCTGCCGTCTCTCCTACCAGATCATTGCAGTTCTTTCCCTGCAAACGTCTTTTCATGATCAAAGCGGCACATTTATCGTCCCCGTTTTGTTCAAGGAAACGGGTTTCAAATTCTTCCACTGCTTCCGGCTTAAGCATTTCGAGCAGTTTCCTGCCCGCCAGGAGGCCTCCGCATTTTCCGCCCTCGGATCTTGGTGCCGGAGCCATCCGGGCTGCTTCATCCGCCGAGATGCCCAGTTTATCAGCAAACGCCATAAAAAGGCTGATGGAGCAAGTGTTTCCGTTTCGGTGATTCGCTCTTGCAATTTCTTCGTATCCCATTTTCATTCTGCCTCCAATTATCCGTTCAAAGATTCTCCTCTCCCCACTTCTTTAGCTCCAGCAGGATCGGAACGATACCGCCCACGATATCAATGACCTTCTTCAGGCCGCAGTCCTTGCCGGCGATATCATCACACAACAGCTCTTTTTCCTTTTTTTCCGAAACTTTTTTTCCTACCATAACCCGCATCCTTACGCTTTACTCAGTTTTTTCATGCGTCTCTAGGATTGACGTTTACTCCCCGCGTTCAGGGCGTCTCCTTTATCATGATGCCTTCGTTCAATTGTCTATAGTTTCATATGCCTGGGTGGTTATCTGAACAGTCTGCCTGCGCTGTCTGCTTCAGTTGCAACCTTGCCCTCTGTAAGCTTCATGATGGTGATCACTCGCTTACATCTGTAGCATTTCATTACCGCTCCCGTTAAGAGCTCCTGGTCTGACTTGCCTGACAGATTGCATGATACATGCATACTGCAGCGGCATTTTTTGCAATACAAATCAACACGACTCAAATTACCTCTCCTCCTTTTACTATACAAGACAAAACTATTGGTTCCGGTTTTGTACTTGAAAAGGAAAAGGGAAATTTGTCACCTTTGCAAGCCATTAACCCCCGGTTATTTTTTCGAACTTATGTTCGTTTTTATTATACCGTCGGGTCAACTGATCTTCAAGTGCATCATATTGCATCCCATACCATAACAGATACTGCAGCCCTGTATTTTTCAGGGAAAGAGCTCTTCGAATGTAATCTTAAAATATGCCAAAAGTCGTTTTAATGT
>JAIKXO010000308.1 GCA_024684065.1 Lachnospiraceae bacterium | reverse complement strand
GAATTTGATACCCTCTCCGACAGTATAAATACCACGGTCTCTCATTTAAAGGAGCTGACTTCTAAGGAGAAGAGCAGGTATGAAGACGAGCTCAGGTTTGCCAATTCCGTAAGGCAGTCATCCCTCCCTTCGATCTTTCCTGCCTTCTCGGAAAGAAAGGAGTTCGGGATATATGCATTGCTTAATTCACATGAGGAAACAGGGAGAAACTTCTATGATTTTCACCTGGCGCCCGATGACAAGCTTGTCTTCTTAATGGCCGATATCACGGGAAGTGATATTGTGACGGTCGTGTTTATGATGTCTCTTCGTTCCATTCTTAATACAATGACCGGAAACGGAATGTCGGCCGCACAGGCTTTCACCGAGGCGAACAGGATACTTCTTGAGAAATCGGATTATGCCGAGCTGTTTATCTCGGCCTCAGCCTGGATGGGGATACTCGATATTAAGACCGGAGACTTGTCGTATGTCAATGCGGGGTACCGGAATCCGGTGCTCATAAGGAGTGACGGGTCAGAGCTTACGGACGACAGGCCGGAGCTTATGATCTGTTCAAAGGAGGACTGCGTCTATAAGGGCGGGGAGTTTAAGCTTATGCCGGGGGATATGGTGTTCCTGTGTTCAGACGGTGTTTTGGAGACCGTCAATGCAAAGGGAGAATATTACGGGCAGGAGAGGCTGTTTTCATGCCTTGATGAGCTTACGTCGAAAGATTTAAAAGATCCGAAGGCGGAATGCGAAGCTGTGTGTGAAGGAGTAAGCAGGGATATTGCCGCTTATACGGAGCCGGGTAAGAAGCCCGGAGAGATTACAATAATGTGCGTGAAATACGCGGGAGTGAATGAATGAGGGAAGAGGAAAAAGGTGAAGAGATATCTTTAAAGGGGGGAAACAGCGCGCTCATAAGGATCTGTGCGTTCATAGTGGATAAAAGGAGCCTGTTCTTTCTTATATTTATCATTTTGGGGATTTTTTCCGTATTTTCAAGGAACTGGACAGGTGTTGAAAATTCGATGGCGTTTTATCTTCCCCAGTCGACGGAGACAAAACAGGGCATAGATCTCATGGCGGAGGAGTTTATTACCTACGGCTCCTGTACGATAATGATCGCGAATGTTTCATATGAACAGGGGGAAGAGATCGCGGAAAAAATAGAATCGGATCCCGGAGTCTTCAGGGTGGAATACGACGATTCAAAGGATCATTACGCAAACGGCTCGGCAAAACTGTCTGTAACGTTTGACTACAGCGAAGATGATGACGCCTGCCTTGAGGCTCTGGAGAGGGTCAAGGCGATGGTGTCGGGATACCATTCCTATGTTTCCACTACTCTCGGAAACATAGAGGCCGAACTTATCAATGAGGAAATGAAGCTGATCTCGGCACTTGTCGTGGTGATAGTACTCACGGTCCTTCTTATAACTACCGAAGCCTACATGGAGATCCCCGTCCTTCTTCTGACCTTCGGAGCGGGGGCGGTCCTTCATATGGGAACTAATTTCCTGCTCGGTACGATATCCTTTGTTTCCGATTCGGTAACCATAGTCTTGCAGCTCGCCCTGTCAGTGGACTATGCAGTCATATTCTTAAACAGATATAAGGAGGAGCATGAGACCCTGCCTCCCAGAGAGGCGGTCATAGAGGCGCTCTCAAAGGCCATACCGGAGATCTCGGGTTCATCACTTACAACCATCGGCGGACTTATCGCCATGACCTTCATGCAGTATCAGATGGGGCCGGATCTGGGAGTGGTCCTTATAAAGGCCATCATCTTAAGCCTTTTGTCAGTATTCCTTCTGATGCCGGGGGTGATCATGCTCTTTGCGGATCAGATGGACAAGACAAAGCACAGGAACCTTATCCCCAAGATCCCGTTTGCCGGGAAATTTGCCTATGCCACGAAATATCTGATCCCGCCCCTGTTTCTGGGGGTCATTATCTTAGCTTACTTTCTTTCGGGGTATTGTCCGTACGTGTTCGGAAAAAGCAAGATAACGCCTCCTCTGGAGAACCGCGTTCAGCTTGCGAACCGCATGATCGAGAGCTCCTTTGAAAAGGAAAATATGGTTGCCCTGATAGTCCCGACAGGGGATTACGAAAAGGAAGGGCAGCTTCTTCGGGCGCTTGAGGACTGCCTTGAGGTTGATCATGTCCAGGGGCTTGCAAATATCGAGGCAATGAACGGATATTCCCTTGCCGAGGGGCTTACACCGAGGCAGTTTGCGGAGCTGATCGATCTGGACTATGAAGTGGTTGAACTCATTTATACCGCCTACGCCGTCAAGGATGAAAATTACGCGAAGGCGGTGAACGGTCTTTCCTCTTACAGTGTGCCTCTTATTGACATGTTCATGTTTCTCTATGACGAGATCCAGGCGGGCTATGTCACTCTGGACGATGATAAAATGGAGACTCTCGAAGATGCATACCGTATGATGAGCTTTGCAAAGAACCAGTTAAAGGGAGAGAATTACAGCAGAATGCTCGTATATTTAAACCTCCCGATGGAGAGCGAGGAAACCTTCAGGTTCCTTGACCGGATGCATGACATAGCCGGGGAATACTATGACGGCACCGTGCTGGTCTGCGGCGAGACAGTCAGCGAATACGATCTTCAGAAGACCTTTGCCAGGGACAACATGGTGGTAAATATCGTGTCCATCCTGGTGGTGCTCGTCGTGCTGCTTTTTACCTTCAAATCAGCCGGCATGCCGGTGCTTCTCATAGCGGTTATACAGGGGAGTATCTGGATCAACTTTTCGATCCCCGCAGTCATGCATGAGAATATCTTCTTCTTAAGCTATCTGATCGTGTCATCCATACAGATGGGCGCGAACATAGATTACGCTATCGTTATAGCCGGAAGGTACACGGAGAACAGAAAGACCCTCGGAAGAAAGGATTCGACGATCGATGCGTTAAACTTTGCCCTTCCCACCATCCTTACCAGCGGAACGATGCTTGCGATGGCCGCGTTCCTCATAGGCGGCCTTACCTCCGATGAATCCATATACGGGATCGGCCAGTGTTTAGGGCGCGGAACCGTGCTCTCCATATTTATAACGATGTTTGTGCTCCCCCAGATCCTGATACTCGGGGATACTGTTATCGAGAAAACCGCGTTCGTAATGAACATGCCCGTAAGGAACATGTCTTCAGCCGGGGTCGTCAGGGTAGACGGTATGGTAAGAGGACAGGTGAACGGCACGGTCGTCGGTATGATGAGGGGTATCGTAAAGGGAGATATGAATGCGCTGATCCAGACGGGAAGCTATGTCGAAAACCCGTCCGACAGGGATCTGGATGATGACTTTGAGATCATAAGTGCCGAAGAAGGCAGAAAGGAGGAGGGAAAATGAAAAAGAAGATCATTGCCCTTTTTCTTTGCGCTGTCATCTTTGTAACGAATGCAGCCCCGGTCTTTGCGATCCCGGCGGAGCAGAGGATCTCGCTTGATTCCTCACGGGTAAGGATCGTGGACGGATCGGAGGAAGAAGCCATACAGGAGGAAGAACCTGTTAAGGTGGAGGTATATGAGGATATAGAGATCTCAAGTGCCGAGGATCTTATAAAGCTTGCGAATGACTGCCGGCTCGATTCGTGGTCTGTCGACAAACGGGTGATACTTAGAAATGATATTTCCGTATACGGATATGATTTTTCATCGATAAGGATATTCGGAGGTTATTTTGACGGCAGGGGGCATACCATAAGCGGTATCTCGGAAGGCTCCAAGCAGAGCTTTGTCGGTCTTTTCAATACTACGGCCCAGACCGCGGTCATAACCGATCTGAACGTGGAGGGAGATATTAATCCCGAAGGCAGTCCCATGGTCGTCGGCGGGATAGTCGGAGACAATTACGGGATCATTGAGAACTGCTCCTTTGCGGGTACCGTAAAGGGGAAGGACTATGTCGGAGGTATCGCGGG
>JAIKXO010000262.1 GCA_024684065.1 Lachnospiraceae bacterium | reverse complement strand
TCTGAACGTGGAGGGAGATATTAATCCCGAAGGCAGTCCCATGGTCGTCGGCGGGATAGTCGGAGACAATTACGGGATCATTGAGAACTGCTCCTTTGCGGGTACCGTAAAGGGGAAGGACTATGTCGGAGGTATCGCGGGATTTAATGAAACCTACGGCAGTATCATCGGCTGCAGCTTCTACGGCAGGGTGACGGGAGTCCACTATACCGGGGGGATCTGCGGGGAAAACGCGGGAGCCGTCGCCTTTTGCGTTAATGCGGGAAATGTTAACGTGAGCGTGGATGACACGGAGCCGGCTCTTTCGGAGATCAACCTCGATACCTATAAGGAATCCATGCTTTCCATGCTTACCGGAAACGAGACCCGGAAGAAAAGCACCACCACGTATATCAGGGGCTCCATAGATACCGGAGGGATAGCGGGGCTGTCGCTTGGCGCGATAAGCGGATGCAAAAATATGGGTACGGTAGGATACGAGCATGTGGGCTATAATACCGGCGGCATAGCCGGAAGATCTTCGGGATATATCGAGGACTGCGTTAACGAAGGGCGGATATACGGAAGAAAGGATGTCGGGGGCATAGTCGGGCAGGCGGAGCCTTATGTCCAGCTGGATCTTACCCAGGATATCATCGCCCAGATAACGACCAATGTGAACAGTCTCCATGACATGATAGACACCACGCTGTCGGATGCCGGAGCCAGCTCCGATACAATAACGATGCGGCTTAACGTTGTAAAATCCTTTGCGGACAAGGCTCTTGACGATACTAATTTTCTTGCGAACAGCGCTGAGACCTTTGTTGACGGAGCCATGTCCTCAGCTAATGAGGCAATAAACAGGATAGATTTTGTGTTAAAGGAGCTCGACAAGGACGGCGGCGTTTTTGACAGGCTTTCGGAATCTGCAGAGAACGCAAAGGGATCTGTCGGTGAGATCGTGAAAGCCGTAAATGACATTGATATTGAAAAATATATGAGCGATACCGACAGAGGTGATTATCAGTACGCAAAGAAGCAGCTTGAGGAGGCTACAAAGGACTACGAAAAAGCCAGAGAGGCAGCCGAACGTCCTTATAATTACATGTTCCTTAACAAAGAGCTTAAGACGGAGGATTCCGATTTCAGGAATAAATTAAAAAAGGCCTCTCCTCCCATAGATTATCCGGAAGCCGGGCTTTCAAACCTGTATCCTTACGACTCTGAGAAAAAAAGGCTTGACTGGCCGGGTGTGGATGCAGATGTAAGCGCATATGCAAATATGGCAGGTCTGGGACACTTTGACGGAGATGTTCTTTCCTCGGAATTTCCGACTGACGAGGATAAAAAGGCTCCATGGTATCCGTATCTTGAAGAAACAATAAAGACCGACAGGTCCAGGTATAACTTAAGCACCATTACGGAGGAGGAGCCTAAGGGGGAGATCACCAGAAAAGTAAACGAAGAGTACATGAATAATCATGGCGGGAACGCCAGGCGTGAACACGGCGACGGTGACGACTATGAAGCCCAGATGGAGTATTACGCAAAAACAATGTCCGATCTCATCCTCAAATATGAGGATAATCTTGCAGAGCAGGAGCGCACGGACATAAGGAACGCCGCCGGTTATATAAAGAACTCCGTGTCGGGGTTAGGCGAAGCCGGGAAGGGAATAAAGGATATAGTCTCTGAGCTGAACGGAAAGCCCGGGATCTCCCTGCCTTATCTGGGAGATGAGTTCCATTTAAGGACAAATTCGCTTCATTCCAGCATGCAGGGGATTTCGGACAACTTAGGCTTCCTAAACCAGGAGATGGCCGGAACCGCAGATACGCTTATTGCGGATCTTTCCGGCGTGAACGACCAGTTCAACAAGCTAATGCTGCTTATCACCGACGCGATCGACGGGGCGCTTGAGATGGATTACACGGCCACGGTCGAGGATAATTCGGAGGATGTGGCGGAAACCTGTATTGACGGGACCGTGGCGGATTCGGTCAATAACGGAAGGGTTGAAGGGGATCTTGACGTGGGCGGAATAGCCGGAACCATGGCGATAGAATATGAATTTGATCTCGAGAGCGATGTCACGGGAATAAACGACGGGAAGCTCAACTCGACCTATCTTACGAAATGCGTGATAAGAAATGACAAAAATAACGGATATCTGAAGTCCGAGAAGAGCTATTGCGGAGGTATCACCGGGCTTCAGGAGATGGGCACGGTGATCTTCTGCGAGAACTACGGAAAAGCCATGAGTAATTCAGGGGACTATGTGGGCGGCATAGCCGGGCAGTCCCTTTCGACGATAAAAAGAAGCGCTGCCAGCTGCATAGTGAGCGGAAGGCAGTATGTGGGAGGCATAGCGGGAAAATGCAACAACATCTATGACTGTTTTGCGATACCGAACATACAGGAAGCCGAGGATTATTATGGCGGTATAGCCGGTAACAGGGAAGATATCTCGGATCTGACAGGCAATTATTTTTACGGCGATGCTTACGGCGGGATCGACGGCGCGAGCTATCAGGGAAAGGCGCAGCCTGTAAGCTATGAACAGCTTCTTTTGTTTGAGGGGGTGCCGGAACGTTTCAGAAGCTTTACCGTAAGCTTTATTGTCAATGACGAAAAAGTGGGAGAGATAGACGTAGATCACGGGAAAAGCATAAAGGAATCCGACTTCCCCGTCCCCGAGGTCCCTGCGGGCTGTTATGTCGAATGGGACGTAAAGGAGCTTAACGATATCACTTCGAATATGGAGGTAGGGGCAGAAGAGCGCAGGTACCTTACGACCATTGCGGGAGAACGCTTAAGGGACAACGGGCAGTCCATCATACTTGTGGACGGGAAATTTAAGGAAGGAGATGCTCTTTCCGTAGAGAACGTTGTATCAATAGGTCTTCCCATAAAGGACGCAGATGAACATTTCATTATAGAGATACCGAAGGACGGAGAGCTTAATCATCAGATAAGATATCAGCCTTTGCCTGAAGAAAACACCACTGTCTACGTAAAAGTCGGCAATGACTGGAGAAAGGCGGATACAGAGGAATTCGGCGGATATGAGCTTTTTGATTCTTCCGGGAATACAGTGGAGCTTGTGGTATCGGCACAATGGGATTATGATAAATACTTAAGGATCGCCTATACAGCCGGAGGGATCCTGGGAGCGCTCATCCTGCTTTTGATCATTGTAAAGATCGGCAAACACAGGAAGAGGAGGCTTTTAAACTCAGAGCCGGCCTGACCGGGGGGCAAAATGGAAAAACTGAATTTTAAGGATGCAAAAAGGCTTCTTCTGACGCTTTCTGACCTGGATCTGGCTTTTCAGGAGATGTTTTTAAGCCGCGAAAGCCAGGAGATAAAGATAAAAAGCATATATAACGACCTGGCGCTTGACAGTGCAAGAGAATCGCTGTCGGAAATTCCGGTCGAAGAGTTAAAAAGGTCAAAAGCGGGCATCCGCGTTTCCGCCCTTGAGGAAGCAGGCTATACTGACCTGCTTAAGCTTTCGAAGGCCTCCGACTGGGAGCTCTTATCCATTGAAGGCATAGGAGAGAAGCAGGTCGAATCCATACGCAACATAATCGCTGAGTTCCTTACCCGTCTTACGCCGTATTCCGTAGTACGGCTCTCCGTTTTGGAGGGCGGGCAGCAGACCGATTCCAAAAACAACAGGCTGATACAGGCCCTTGCGTCCTACAGGCAGTGCGAGCTGATAAGGGCCGATGCCGCGCCTCTTAGTTCGGAGCTTCACGGAACTGTCGAGCATTTCCTGTCCATAGGGATCATCACGGGCCGCTTAAAGTGGATTTTTTCCTCCAGGGCGGAAAAGGCACGGACCGTTTCCGTGATAAATGAGATACTGGATTTTTTAAACAGCCGGTTCTATGAGAGGGTGAGAAATCTCCTCTCAATGTACAGGGAAGCGGCAGAAATCACGATACCGGAGGCACTTAAGGATTTTTCGGGGAATGCCGCCGATCACTATGTAATTCTTGAAAAGATATCGGGAAGAACAGCGGAGAAGCCGCTGATATATTCAAGCATTCCCGCTCAGCTTGCCGCGCAGATAGACGAGTATCCGCTTGACCTTGGGCTGTTTCAGGGAAACCTCAGGGAATACCAGGCCTTCGGCACCAAGTATATCCTTCATCAGAAGCGTGTACTTTTAGGGGATGAGATGGGACTTGGAAAGACCGTACAGGCTATAGCCGCGATGACACATATCCACTCGGAGGACAGGCAGAGCTTTTTCCTCGTTGTATGTCCCGCAAGCGTTCTTGTGAACTGGTGCAGGGAAATAAAAAAATTCAGTTCGATCCAGGTTTTCCTTGTTCACGGCCATAATATGGAGGAGGCTTTTTCCTCCTGGCAGCAGACCGGCGGTGCTGCGGTCACAAATTATGAATCCATGGGTAAGATAATAGACAGGATCGACAACCATATGAAGCTTTCCCTGCTGGTGATAGATGAGGCCCATTATATCAAGAACCCGGAGGCACAGAGGACCAGATACATTCACATGCTTGAAAACGAGGCGGAAAGAATAGTCATGATGACCGGAACCCCTCTGGAAAACCGTGTCGATGAGATGTGCTCGCTTATCGATTTCGTGAGGCCCGATATGTCCGTAAAGGTGAGGGGAGCGGCACAGATAAGCCGTGCCCCGCAGTTTAAGGAGATACTTGCCCCGGTTTATTTGAGAAGGCTGAGGGATCAGGTTTTATCAGAGCTTCCGCCTATTGAGGAGGAGCAGGAATGGTGCCTTATGACCGCAGCCGATACGAATGCCTATATTCTGGCCTTAAGGGAGAAGAATTTCACAAAGCTCAGGAGGGTCTCTTTTTTACAGGATGATCTTAAGGAGTCCTCAAAGGCCGTAAGGCTTCTTGAGATCTGCAGGGAAGCGAATGAGGAAGGCCGGAAGATCCTTATCTATTCGTTTTTCAGGGATACTATCGATAAGGTCAGGGCTCTGCTCGGGAATGTCTGTGTCGGTGAGATCACCGGAGACACGGAGATAGGGGCAAGGCAGCTTCTGATAGACAGATTTAATGATTCTCAGGATGGAAGCGTCCTTTTATGCCAGATCCAGGCCGGAGGTACAGGGTTAAACATACAGTCAGCCAGTATCGTCATATTCTGCGAACCGCAGATCAAGCCCTCCCTTACCGCGCAGGCGATCTCAAGGGTATACCGCATGGGGCAGGTCCGAAATGTCCTCGTTTACCACCTTCTCTGTGAGGATACGGTGGATGAGGCCATGCTTGACAGGCTTTCAGAGAAGCAGATGGAGTTCGATGCGTTCGCGGATGAATCCAGCATGGCGGAAGCGACCGAGAACCTTGCGGATAAGGAATGGATCAGGAAATTTCTTGACGCGGAGAGCAATAAATATGCTTTAGCCGTGATCTAAACACTGAAAGACCTACAATACGGACTTAAGAGCCTCCTCGTAAAGCGCTTCGTCCGCTGTATCCGTCTGTGAGCGGAGCTTTGCATAGGACCTGATCCGCATGGTAATGCGGTTTCCGTTTACCTCAGTGATCCCTTCAAGGCGGTCAATGGCTTTATGTTCGATATCCTTAAGCTCATCGGATGAGTTCAGGTGCATGAGTACTGCAAAGACAGAGTCCTTCGGCCTTGCGATCACCGAGTGGGTGCCAAGGAGCCCCATCAGTGAGTCCGCAACGGTACAAAGCACGGATTTTGCGAATTCTTCGCCATAGGTCTGTCTGATCCGGTCATGGTGTGAATTGTTGAACAGCATCAGCGCAAAGTCCATTCCGTTCTGATTATATTGCTCCGCGTAATCGATCATGTTATCTACAAAAGAGTGGGTGTTTAAAAGACCGGTCACGCTGTCCTTCCGGAAGGGGGCGGTAATGTTCAGTATACGGGATCTCTCTTCTTCCCAGTCGACAAAGCATCCGACCAGTCCGCAGACCTCGCCTCTTTTGTAAAGGGGTATCTTGCTGTAGCAGATTTCCCGGACTTCGCCCCTTACGATACATTTGCCAAAGACATTTAAGAACGATTCTCCCTTTTCAAGGATAGCGTTCTCAGCTTCCATAAAGCCGGCTATATCTATATGCCAGCCCATATCCTCGTCAGTTTTCCCGAGAATGTCGTTTTCATCCTTTATATCGTAATACTCAAGAAAAGCGCGGCTGACTCCACGGAAGCGCCGGTCTTTATCCTTCCAGAATATCTTGAATAAGGAGCTCTGAAGTATACTGTCAAAAACGTTTCCGTAGGCAAGTATCCTTTCCGCCGGCCCGTTAAGCCCGGCTGCACTGTCGGGACTTTTGAAAGCCTCTTCGTAAATTGCTGTTCCCTCTTTGGAAAATGTTCTGGTGCAATACAGATATTCTCTGCCTTCGGCTCTGAGAACGGGGAGGATATAGTTCTCCGTCCACCTGTAATTTCCGTCCTCGTATTTTATCCTGAACAGATCCCCGACATAACCCTTCTCCGATCCGGCCAAACGGTCCTTAAGAGTGGAAAAGTCGATGAAAAGACGGAAACGGCTGTGGTCTTTGGGATGCATACGCTTATAAAGCGAATCCGCGATCTCTGTCCATATATCCGGAGATTCCGGTGAATCGGTCCGGATCAGATTGTTTGCTCCAAGGAGCGTCGTAATGGAATTCTCCGAAAGATCCAGAAGGAGAACATCTTCAACCAGAAGATTCAGCTCCCTGAGCTTCTGATCGAGCATGTCGGCTTCGTTGACCGAAGGGTCACGGCTTATATCCGTAAGGGAATCCCGGATAAGGAAATGTCCCGAATTTTCCGCGATCACCTGTGCGGTTAAACGGAAATAGCTTCCGTTCACGATGTAATAAAAGCTCTCTTCCCTGCCGGAGGACTCAAGCTTCTTAGCTGCTTCGCGGAATTTGGGAGTGAGAGGGGAGTTGTAATGGTAGAAGTTTCTAGTTATATCTTCAAGGCTCATTCCCACGCAGCCGATCTGTTCCCTGTATTTTTGGTTCATGTAAAGACAGAAGAACCTTTCACCGTCGTCTTCCACGATCTCCAAAGGGCTGTCAGTCGCGCGTATGTTCTGTCCCGCCACATCATAGAAATGGCGCCATTTTCTCGTCTCAACGGTGATCTGTTTTTCTTTTATATGCTCAAAGACCAGCTCGGGGGGGGCAGGCTTTCCATAGTAGAATCCCTGGATCCTGGTGCATCCGATCTCTTTGAGGAAATCAAGCTGTTCTTCGGTCTCCACGCCCTCGGCAAGCGTCATAATCCCGATGTCCTTTGCCATGGTCACGGTAGAGAGGACAATGCTTTTTGATTTTTCGGTAAACGGCGTAAGGAAACGCATATCAAGCTTGAGCATATCAAAATTGTAGTCCTTAAGAAGGTTTAAGGAGGAATATCCGCTGCCGAAGTCGTCCATCCATACTTCGTAGCCTGCCTGCCTGAAGCTCTCGATGATATTTCTCATGAGCTCTTCATCGGAGACTATCATGCTCTCCGTGATCTCGATATGGATATAGTCCCTCGGGATCTCGTGCTTTTTGACGGCGGCTTCTACGATCTCAAGCATATCGCAGTTTATAAAATCGAGCCTCGAAAAATTGACGGAGACCGGAACGACCGGCTCCTTACGGATTACGCGGTCATGAAGAAAAGAACAGACCTTATCTACCACGTAAGCGTCAAGACGGTGGATCAGCGCCTCTTCCTCGAGTATGGGGATAAACTGGTCGGGATATAAGATCCCCATTTCCGGATCTATCCATCTGACCAGGGACTCCATTCCGCAGAGCCAGCCGTTGACAGAGCGGACCACAGGCTGGTAATACACGGCTATCCATTCCTTTTCCAGGGCTTCGTCAAGCTTTTTTATCACGTGTTTCCGGGTCTTTATCCGAAGGGCAAGTTCATCCGAATACTCGGCGACATCAGTACTTCCGTCGCTTTTTATATAGTCGCAGACAAGCTTTGCAAGGGAGAGAGCGGTTTCAATATCGGGATCTCTGCCTAAGTCAAGAGCCTGTATGCCGATCTTTAAACGTACGTCAGATGAGGAAGCAAAACTCTTCCTGAAAAGGGCTTCGGCCTCTTCCGATTTTGAGAACACAGTGTCATAATCGGTAAAAATGGCGAAATGATCATCTGAAATACGGGCAATAAAGGCATTGCTAAATACCCGCTGAAGGATATACGCCAGTTCGTGGAGACAGGCATCCCCTTCCGAGGCGCCTTTTTCTATGTTGAGGAGCTTGAAATGAACAAGGTTCAGATAGGCTATCGCATAGCGGATATTTCCGTCTTTTCCGGATTCCCTGACGGCATGCTTAATATGCTTTATCAGCCGGGTCTTGCCGTACAGGCCGGTGATCGAATCGAATTCACTTCCGATAAGATCCGCATGATGGAGAAACAGATAGGCATAGAAGATGTCCCCCTCCGTTTTGTCATGGACCAGGGTCCAGTGGCTTACTATGCGCTTGATGGTTCCTTTTTTTGTGCGGATATGGAAGAATACGTAGCCGGATCCGGCAGAAGATTCATTAAGCTGGAGCTTTATTTCCCTGAAGACGGTACCAAAGTCGGTTTCATTGACAATACCCCTGAAACTCCCTTCGGTAAAGGAACAAAGATCTTCCCTGTCTTCGCATTCGAAAAGCTCTGCCATATGATCGTTTACATAAATAAGCTCATACGGATCCTCGGCTCTGAAGACAGCTGCGCCGCCTGAAAGTGCTTCGGTAAAGGACCTGCCTGATTCTTCGGTTGGCCGGAATAATTCTGACATCGGTAAGCCTCTTTGAAATGCAAACGAAGACATTAATACATTTTTAAATATACATCAAATGCATATAAAAGTCAAAAATACTGTATAATATCATATGTTATTAAAAACACTGACTATGTATCCGCGGGCCGGATCTTTAATAAGCCGGATCCGTTAATGGATAAAACGGAGCGGATCCGGTCCTGAAAACCATCGGCCCTGAAGAGGGCATGCCGGACATTTCTGGGACAAAAACCCTTTTCAACAGGGGCGGAATAGTGAGGGTGCCGTAAAAAACCGCTTTACAGGGACGAGTTACAAATTGTAATTGACAGGCATTTATGATATTATTAAAAATGTTTTAGTATGTAGTTTTCATTTCAGTCAGGGATCTATGAGGTGTCGGATATAATGGAAAATAATGTTATCAGTATGGTCTGGCCGGAATGGTCGGTGCGTAAGCAGTTGGGGAAGGGCGCCTATGGGACGGTTTACGAGGCGGTCAGGACCGATTACGCGGTTGAGAGCAAGGCCGCGATAAAGGTGATCACTATCCCCGCCAACGAAGCCGAGATAGAATCGCTTCGTGCCGACGGGCTTTCCGAGAATGACACGAGATCTTATTTAAACGGGATAGTAAATGATTTCGTCGGGGAGATACAGCTGATGGAATCCTTTAAGGGAGTCCAGAATATAGTCAGCGTTGAGGATTATAAGGTCATTGAGCATAAGGACAGGGTCGGCTGGACGATCCTTATAAGAATGGAGCTGCTTACTCCCCTAAACGCCTTCATCGGCGAGGATACGCTTCCGGAAAAGGCCGTTCTTAAGCTTGGAAAGGATATCTGCACGGCTCTCGAGATCTGTGCGCTTAAGAAGGTCATTCATCGTGACATTAAGCCTGAGAATATATTTGTCAACCAGTTCGGCGATTATAAGCTGGGAGACTTCGGTGTGGCAAGAAAGCTTGAGAACGTGGCGGGCGCGCTTTCCCAGAAGGGAACCTATAACTATATGGCTCCCGAGATAGAAAAGGGCTTTTCCTATAACGCCACGGTGGATCTGTATTCGCTTGGGCTTGTTTTATATCGTTTCCTTAACAGGAAACTTCTTCCCTTTCTTACTCCGCAGACAAACCTGAGCCCGAACGAAAGGGTGGCGGCGGTACGAAAAAGGCTCGACGGAGAGCCTCTGCCCGCGCCTATGGATGCTTCCCCGGAAGCGGCCGAGGTTGTGCTTAAGGCCTGCGCCTATGATCCGAAGCAGCGCTTCAGGAGCGCAACCGAAATGAAAAGGGCATTGGACGCCGTTATAAACGGAACGTATAATTCCACGGCCGCACAGGCTGTGTCCGGAAGGAATCCCGTAAAGCCGCTTTCCCGAAACGGAGCTGACGACAGCCTGGATAAGACGGTGTCGGTACGCAGTGTTCCCGGAGGCACGAACACAAACGATCTGAATTCGACCGTATCTGTAGCGCACAGGGCGCCTTCAGCTTCAGGGGCTATCGAAAATGCGGGAGGCTTGACCGGGAATACCGGGCCTGCTCCGGGCGGCCTGACAGGAGCGCCCGTACAGAGGCAGATGCCTGCGGAAGCGGGAAATATGTCTCCGAATCCCTACAGGGGGGAATCGACGATATACCGGTCCGAGGTCGGGGAATTCGGCCAGAAGAAATCAAACGGAAAGAAAATACTTGTTATCGTGATCATCGTAATAGGAGTTCTCATACTCTTAGGGCGCCTTGCCGCCGTGCTTGAATTCTTCGGTGGATCCGGCGATACAGGGAAAAGCCGTGATGATGAAGTAAAGACGGAAGCGTTTGCAGAGAACGTTAACGATGCCAAAACAGAGACAGTGGATGAAAAAAACGAAGAAGATCCGGAAAAAGATACCTCAGAACCTGCAGGACAGCTTAACGAAAAACCTGTCGGTGAAGAGACCGGTGATAAGGTCGGAGATACAGAGAATAAAATTGAATCATTTCTGTTAGGCGAAAATACGGAAGTAAACAATACGGAAGAAAACAATACTGAAGAAAAAGATACGGAAGAAAAAAATGCTCTGAAGGATAAGGTTTCAGCTTCCGAAGACCTGACCGTAAGCGATTTTGACTGGTTTATTGATTTTATGCAGGAGCACGGGGACGAAGATTTTCCAAGCGTGGATTTTGTCTACGACAGCGATGAGTTTAACGGCTCCTGGAAATGCCTGATCTCGGAGGGGTCTGATTCGGAGGAAAATTTCTTTGACTGCCCGGGGATCTTATGCACCATGGAGTTTGATATCGACAATGATGAAGGCGTGGGTACCGCGTATCCGTACAAGATCATAGAAGATCTGGACCATATCAGGGATGATAACAGGGAAATGTCCGGATATGATCTCCTTTTTTTCGAAGACGGGGTCCTGTTAGGAGAGGGAGACGGAGAGGAAACCTTTTACGTTATGTTTTACAGAGACGGGAATACGCTGCGCGGGTTCGGTTCCTACTATCTTGAAGATGGGACGGAGCTTGGGATCATGCTTACGAGGTGACAAAAATGTCTAAATACGAAGCGGATTACTGCTGCATCAGCAATATAGGAAAACACAGGAAGATCAACCAGGATAATTTCATAGTTGAGGGCAGGTATCTCAAGAACCATGAACCGTATATGACCGAGCCCCTCACCGGGTCCTATAAGGGCGGAAAACCCATGATCGTGGGGGTTTTTGACGGAATGGGAGGAGAGGAATGCGGAGAGGTGGCTTCTTTTCTCGCGTCGGAGGCTGCGTCACAGACCGGTGATTTCGACGATCCCTTAGATGCGGTATTAAATATCTGTGAAAGAGCTAACGACAGCATCTGCAGATATGCAAGGGAAAATTCCGTTGAGACCATGGGTACTACGGGGGCCATGCTTGCTTTTTCGGAAGATGGAGTCACACTCTGCAATATAGGCGACAGCAGGATATTTCACTATGCATCGGGGGAGCTTAAGCAGATCTCCGTTGATCATACAGCGCCGTATATATATGGAGGTAAACCTCCGTTATCCCAGAATCTCGGGATACCGCCGGAGGAGATGATGATCGAGCCTTATGTTGCAAGGGGCCGGTATCAGGACGGGGATCGTTACCTCATAAGCTCCGACGGGCTGACTGATATGGTGAGCGAGGACCGGATCGCGCAGATCATTTCGGAAAATGACATAAAAAGCGCGACGGAAAAGCTTTTACAGGCCGCCCTTGACAACGGAGGGAAGGATAACATAACCATAATCCTCTGCAAAATAACAAAGAAGGGTTTTTTTGCCAGACTGTT
>JAIKXO010000261.1 GCA_024684065.1 Lachnospiraceae bacterium | reverse complement strand
ATTTATACGGTATAAGAAGTATGCGTCAGACGATCAAAGAAATAGAGGTTAATGTTGCTTACCGTTGGTTCCTTGGTCTGGAAATGTACGATACGGTACCACACTTCTCGACTTTTGGAAAAAACTATACAAGACGCTTCCATCATAGGTGTTTTATGCAAACTTTATTATCATTATGATTACATTTCGAAGATAAATGCCTCGGTTATGACAGAGCAAAAAATGGAGATAATATCTCAGCATGATATAGAACATAGGATATTTAAACCTGTTCAAGATGAGAAGAATACATTTTTTGATTTATTTGAATATTGTTACAGAAGATTCTATAGACCGGGATATGAGATATTAAAAACATTTAAAGAAAGATATAATAATTATTCGAATTTCACAAAAGTCAATAACAACTATTCAACCTATGTTTTTAAACAGATTACAAACGAGTTTAGAGATGGAATACCTGAAGAGGATCAAGAGTTCCTGTCAAATGTTTTATATCAAGCTTCCGCAGAGGAACTTGAAATGGATAAAGCATTGTTAGATAAATACGTTAATGTCGTTTATGTGGACATTAATGCTGAATCCAATGTTCCTGATGAAAAAATAGCTGAAATAAAGGATAAGTTGGTAGAATACCGAACAAAGACATTTAAACTTAATCGCGTTAAAGCATATGAAGTCTTTAAAAACGTTGCTGCGGATAGAATAGCAAAGTTTGCACCTGAAACAACAGAGGAGCTTGCTGAACTTCGCTGCTTGGATGAGGCTCAATTGACTCTATATGGCGAAGATATAGTCCGGATTGTTAAGGAAGTTATGAGCGAATAAATAGATTTGAAGGGTGGAATTAATAGAGGTTGTTATGATGCAGTTGAAACGGAGTTGAAACCGGGGTGGGTTTGGATACTACGAACATCCTCCTTTTCCTTTGTTATCAACGTTTGTGAGACTTTTTTTAAAACGGTCGTTTTGTTCGAGTCCCACTATCCATCTTATCAGATTTCCCCGCAAACTCATGAGTTCGCGGGGATTTTGTTTGTGAGAAAAGTTGAGATTATGTGGATCTGAGATAAAAGTAGAATGATATTCTAAAAAAACTTGACTATATACGTCCCTGAGGTTATCATAAAAATAGAACGATATTCTATTTTGTAGGAGAGGGATATTATGGAAGGAAGAATCTACTATTTTACCGGAACCGGAAACAGTATGCGTGCTGCACGCATAATAGCTGAGAGGCTTGGAAATACTGAGATTGTCTCCATGAGAGCTGATCCGGCTGATTTTTCCGCAAGGAATTGTGAGATCGTTGGGTTTGTATTTCCGGTTTATCATTGGACCATGCCGGCTCCGGCTGTTTCATTCGTGGAGAAGCTGGACATAAATCCGAATGCATACGTATTTGCCGTGGCAATGCCCAGCTTCGTATGTGGGATGGCATTAGAAAAACTTGCTGAGATATTAGATAGAAAAGACATCAGACTGCAATACGGTAACATCGTTAACAGCGTAGCGAATTATGTTATCGTATATCCGCCGTTTCCTTCTCCGAGACTAAGGGTTCCCAAAACCGAAAAAAAACTGAAGAGGATCGCAGAGGATATATTCAACAGGAAGACAAGGACCTATCCGCATGCGAGCAGGATGATAAAAAGAAAAAGCGATCGTTTTATGACACCGTATCTCGAGCTTCAAAAATATGCGGACAATCCTTTTACGATAAGCAATGATTGCATATCCTGCGGATTGTGCAGCAGAGTATGCCCATGTCACAACATCGTTTTGGAAGGCGGCAGACCGTCATTTCAGCATCATTGCGCAAACTGTATGGCTTGTGTTACCTCCTGCCCCAAACGTGCAATAGGATATGAAATCACGGAGGGAGACAGGAAACTTCTGGATGCGTCAAGCTCTAAGACGCCATTAGTTAAGATCATGGGCCTTCCCCCAAAGCGAAAATTATACAGAAATCCCTATATAACAGTTAATGACCTTACAAAGGAAAGTGAATCATGGCCAAAAGAGGTGAAACAAGAGAAGTAATATTGAAAGCTGCCACCAAGGTTTTCTTTGAAAATGGATTCGAGAAAACTTCGGTGAAGATGATCCTTAGCGAGGCAAATATCGTTACGGGAAGTTTTTATCATTTTTTTCCTTCAAAAGAAGCCCTGTTTGAAGCGGTGGTGGAGGAATTCCTTAAAGAATACTCCGATAGGATAAAAATGCTCCTTGAAGACGATACACTGTCGATCACTCAGATAATGGACGGCTTCTTCGATGAATTTGCCCATAGCACTGAAACATATTTCAATGTGCTGCAGGCTGACAGGCTCCATTGGACTGTTAAGTGCGCCCTGCATGACATGACCATTGAATCAATGGTCGAACCAATGACACATGCGTTAGACCGATTATTGGAAGAAGGCTCCGTTAAGAGCAGGCTTGATGAAGATGCGGAAATTCTGGCGAGGATCCTGATCAAAGGGTCTGAAGTCATGATACATAGTCCGGAATTTGGTAGGGGTGAAATGCAGAGCATGGAAAATCTTCGTAATTCACTAAATGACTTTTGGAAGCTCGTCATTGAGTTTTAGTGTATTGTACGCTGCAAGGGTAAGGAACTGTGAAAGAGATCATTAAAGGGGCTGAGGCTCCTTTTTTATTCTGGGGAGGGGAAACGAAGATTAAATGTATTATGCGTCAAAAGTGTGTCAAAATGTGTCAAAAGAACCGTCCCTTTGACACATTTGAAAAAAGGGTTGACAAGGGGTAGGTAATATATTACATTGTTGTATAGGTAATATATTACACAATATTAAGAAGGGTATTTTATATGAATTACGATGAAGTGATGAACATGGACAAAGTGAAGTTTGGAGATATGCCTCCGCAGCCTTTTCTGCTTGGGCTGCTGAGTGCGTTTGATAACAGATATCAGGCGGCTGCCGATGCATATTTCAAAGAGATCACGTGGAAGCAGTTCTTTGCCGTAATCTGTATCAATTTATGCAAGGAACCGCCGACGCTTAATGAGCTTTCGGATGTGATGGGCAGTTCTCATCAGAATGTGAAGCAGATATTATTAAAACTTGAAAGAAAAGGCTTTGTTTCAGCGGTTCCTGATGAAAAAGACAGACGGAAGCAGCGGATACTCGTCACGGATAAATGCAGGGAATTTTTAGACAGGAACGACAATAACGGTCAGCAGAGCCAATATGTTATAGGCCGAATCTTTGATGGGATCGATGATGAGAGCCTTAAGACAACAATACAGACTGTAATGAAGATGGAAAGGAATCTGAGCGAGATATGAAAACACTGATTATTTACACATCACAGACAGGATTTACCAAAAGATATGCAGAGTGGCTTGCAGATAAAACGCAGGGTGAGCTTCTCGGGCTTAAGGATGCTAAGAAGATGGCGGATCCGTTTTTTGAAGATTATGATGCGATCTGCTACGGCGGATGGATCATGGCGGCCAATATAGTAAATGCAAAGTGGTTTCTTGGAAAAGCAGCCGGCTGGAGGGATAAACGTCTTGCCATTTTCTGCGTAGGCGGAAGCCCCAATGACAACCCGGATATAGATGTATTTCTTCAGAATGCCCTTACGGAAGAGCAGAAGAAGTATATAAAGATATTCTACTGCCAAGGCGGTTTTAACTATGATAATATGAAGGCACCGTCAAGGATTGCGATGAAGATGTTTGTGTCAGCTCTCAGGAACAGAAAAGACGCAACCGAAAAGGAAAAGATAATGGCTGAGAAGATGGCTTCTTCCTATGATATCTCTGACATTAAGTATATAGAACCGGTCGTTTCGTATCTGTGTCAAAGGGACGGTTCTTTTGACACATCAGCTGACCAAAATCTGAAATAGATAAAAGGTTTGAAAAAAACGATATATGTTAACGATAACAAAACTTCAGGCTGAAAGATTTGTTCTTTTAAAACAGGGGCTGATAGGATCATATAGGTTTATTGGCAAATCAGGTGCATATGATTTTGTCCGTCAGGCCGGATGCATTCAATACGATCCGGTCGACGTATGCGGTAAAAATGCAGAGCTCACACTTCAGTCTAGAGTTAAAGGGTTTTCAAAATCCATGCTTCAGGAACTGCTGTATGAAGAACGCAGACTGGTAGATTATGCTGACAAGGAACTGTCCATATGGCCGGTGGAGGATTGGCCGTATTTCTCTTCATACAGGGACAGAAGCCTGAAACTCGGGAAAACTTTTAAGGGGCTGGGCCGGCTGGAGAAGGAGGCAATCTCTTACATAAAGGATAACGGCCCTGTATCAAGCGACACACTACCGATCGAAGGTGAGATTTTCTGGCATTCTTCAATGCATTGGAGCGGAAATTGGCAGAAGAAATCCCAGGCTGCCCGATCGGTTTTGGAACAGCTTTATACAGACGGAGTATTGATCATCCATCACAAAAAAGGAAGCAGGAAATATTACGACCTTGCCGAAAAATATTTGCCCGGATCGATTCTTGATGCGGAAAATCCATGCAGGAATGAGGATGATTTTGCAGCGTGGCGCGTGCTCCGCAGGATCGGCGCGGTTGGACTTCTTTGGGATAAGAACAGTGCGGCGTTTCTTGGAATAGATATAAATGCAGAAAAACGAAAAATGATCCTGGAAAGCTTAAGAGCGCAAGGGAAGATATGTCCTGTGGCGGTTCAGGGAATAAAGCAGACGTTTTATTATCGCTCCGAGGATGACCCGATGATGGAATCCATAGTTGATGGAAGCGCTGACCTGAAACCGAGAATGTCTTTCATAGCCCCCTTGGATCCTATTATGTGGGACAAATCTCTGATACTGGCATTATGTGACTATCAGTATTCCTGGGAGATATATACACCGGCCGTCAAACGTAAATATGGATACTATACGCTTCCGATTCTGTTCGGAGATCGTTTTGTCGGACGAATCGAAGCTATTCCTGACCGCAGGAAAAAAGTTCTTACAGTGAAGGGACTTTGGTGGGAACCGGGAATTCGTCAGACAAAGAAACTGAACTCGGAATTGGAAAAAACATTGACCCGCTTTGCCGGGTTTAATGACTGTGACAGTGTTTCCAAAGTTTAGCAGCAAGATTATTCGGAGGGACATATGGAGTTTAAATCTATTCTCATAAAGGATACGACCAAAGAAGAACGTGAGGCAATCGTTAAGAACTCCATGGACTGCGGAGGCGGATGCGAGAACTGTTCATCCTGCTGGCTTGGAGGCGGCTCGCCTTGGGATATCTATCAGGACTATATAGATGGAAAGCGTGAGATCCGGGAGATCAACACCGAATATATGGACAAATACCGTCAGGGCAGGAATATCGTATGAGGGATGTGTCAAAAGAACCGTCCCTTTGACACTAGAAGGGGGGACAGAGATTGGCTAAAGAAAGAGTTAAGTTTATAGATATGGTGAGGGGCTTGCAATACTGTGCATAGCCTTATACCACATTATAGCGCCGGGGGCAGCGAGGACTGTTCTTACGGGGCTGTGTGCGGCCATGTTCTTTTCCTTTTTTATTTATTCCAGTTATCTTTACAGTCCCGGAAAAACCGGGATCGGAAAAAGCATTTCCGGCCGTACGAAGGGGCTGCTGAAGCCTTTTTTTCTGTATTCCCTATCGTTCTGGGCGGTGGGAAGCATTGTTTTGGTCATTAAGGGCGAAGAAAGCATAATGGAAGCTTTATGCTGCCTCAGGAATTTCTTTGCGGGCTCGATCTGGAACAGGACCATACAGGATCTTTTCGGGTGGGAGTATTACCATCTGAGAAAAAGATACCCGTTTCTCGCTGATTTCTGGTTTTTGCCCGCGATGTTTTTTTCCGGCATCCTGTTCATTGTATTAAGAGAAAAAATATGCAAAGGCGTTAAGCCGATAATCATTTCGGCAGCTGCCATGCTGCTCATCACGGGCGTGCTGAGGGGATCATCGGTAAGCCTTCCTTATAACCTGCAGCTTGTTCCGTTTTGGACTGCCATAACGTTGAAGGGAAGCATGTGCAGGGAATTGCGTCTCTTTGAAAGGCTTAAGGGACTGCCGGCATGGCTCGCGGGTACGGCTGCATGCGCAGTGGGCACAGGAGTGTCTGTGTTTTTCGGATTTGGAACAAACCTGTTCCGCGGAGAATTCGATAAGCCTGAGGCCGGTACCATGCTTATATTATTCATCCTTGGCAATATAAGCGTCTGGGGAATATCAGTGTTATGCAGGCAGATAGAAAATACCGGGATCAATGTAGATAAAATGGCCTACCTGGGATCTCACTCAATATATATTTATATGTATCATTATTTTATCGCCTGGATGATCTGCATGATCACAGGTTTTTCCATGAGGTACGATGCAGACGGCATTACGGCAGATATATCGGCCCGGAGTTTTGGCCTGGCTGCAGTCAGCATAGCCGTTTCCATACTGATCAGCATCATCTCTGACAGATTCAAGCGGAGCGCGAGATAGGATACGATATAGAGTTTTAAGCTTTGAAGGCGGAGGTTAAATCTATGAAGAATGGGAAGGCTGCAGTCGGTGATACGGACATGTATTATGTGTCCTTTGGAAGCGGCAGAAAGAATCTGGTCGTACTGCCGGGACTGTCGGACGGCCTTGCAACCGTAAAGGGCAAGGCACTGCTCCTTGCGGGCCCCTACAGGCCATTCCTGAAGGACTATACGGTATATATGTTCAGCCGCAAAAATCATATGCCGGCCGGCTATTCGATCGAGGACATGGCAGATGACCAGGCTGCCGTCATGGAAAGCCTGGGCATTAATAGCGCAGCGGTACTCGGGGTTTCACAGGGAGGGATGATAGCCCAGCTTATCGCGGCCCGCCACCCCGGGAAGGTTGAAAAACTGATCCTCGCAGTTACCGCTCCCTACGCAAACGATGTTGTAAAAGATGCGGTCGGATCATGGATCGAAATGGCCAAACGAGGTGACAATGTCTCCTTGATGACCGATACTGCAGAGAGGATGTATTCTGAAGCATACCTTGATAAGAACAGGAAATTGTTCCCCGTCATTGCCAGGTTCACAAAGCCCAAAAGTTATGAGCGGTTTTTAAGGAATGCGTATGCGATACTGGATTTTGATGCCCGCGAAGGCCTTGGAAAGATCGGCTGTCCCACGCTTATTCTCGCCGGAGATGACGATAAGACCGTCGGCAATGATGCGCCGCATGAGCTGAAGAGCCTTATCGCCGGCAGCCGGCTCCACATATATGAGGGGCTCGGACATGGAGTTCATGATGAGGCAGGGGATTTTTACCGCAGGGTTTATGATTTCTGCGTGGAATGACACGAACCGGCATTATCAGGCTATGCCGGCTGGTGCTGCACCTGACTGGGATATGCTCGGGGAGACATTATCATAAGTTAACAATACCAAGATACGTATAACGGATGACTGCAAAGGAATATAATGGTACAATGAACGGGTGATGTCGGGGCTTTGCCCGCTGTTCCGGAGGATAGATGATGACATATTCGATCATCGGCATTTTGGCGTTTGTTATACTTCTCATAACCAACCAGGACCTTCTGCGGAGAGGCAGGGAACTGACAAGGGCCCAGCGGGCCTACCGAAGCTTTCTGATGGGAGTCGCGGCCTATTATATAACCGACCTGCTTTGGGGCATTCTTGATGAAAATCATCTGACTGCACTGCTGTATGCGGATACCACGGTGCATTTCACGGCGATGGCCTTGGCCGTCATGCTGTGGACCCAGTATGTCATAGAATATCTTGAGGGCGAAACAAGGTTTGAGCGGACGCTGTTCCTTGTGGGACGCCTCTTCTTCTGGTTTGAACTGATCGTCGTGATCATCAATTTCTTTTATCCGGTCCTGTTCAGCTTCGATGAAAACGGCACATATCATGCACATATAGCCCGCTATATCACTCTGGGCATACAGATCCTGATGTTTCTGCTTACTTCCGTATACACTCTCCAGATAACAGCGAAGTCGCAGGGGTCGGTAAATCCCGCCATATGACGATCGGCCTTTACGGGATCGCCATGATCGTTCTCATTGCAATTCTGGTTTTTTATCCGCTCATGCCGTTCTATGCCATGGGCTATATGCTCGGGACCTGCCTGCCCCACAGCTTCGTCATGGAGGATGAAAAGGAAGAATACAGGCAGGAGCTTGAGGAAGCGATCGAGAGGGAAAGAAGCAGAAGCAGGAACTGGCCGAAAGCAGGGAGGCGCTCCGGGCGGCGCTTGAATCGGCGCAGCATGCCAACCGGGCCAAAACGGTATTTCTGTCTAATGTCAGCCATGAGATAAGGACCCCCATGAATGTCATCATCGGGCTTAACAGCATTGCATTGAACGATCCGACGGTAAGCGGTAAGGTGAAAGGGTACCTTGAAAAGATAGGGGATTCATCGCATCATCTGCTGGAGATAATCAACGATATACTTGACATGAGCCGCATTGAATCCGGAAGGATGATGATCAAAAAAGAAGAGTTTTCATTGTCCGAAGCACTTGAACAGGTAAACTCCATGATCAACGGGCAGTGCAGGGATAAGCATATCGATTATTCTTGCAGCATAATCGGAGATCCGGATGATTATTATATAGGCGATGCAATGAAGCTTAAGCAGGTGATCATCAATATCCTAGGCAATTCGGTCAAATTCACGCCTGAAGGCGGAACGGTCAGGTTTATCGTTGAAGAGTGTGCCAAACGTGACCGCATGTCCACGTTCAGGATGACGATTAAGGATACGGGGATCGGGATGAGCAGTGATTTTCTGCCGCACATTTTTGATGCGTTCAGCCAGGAAGACTCATCTGCAACAAACAGATATGGGAGCACCGGGCTCAGAATGCCGATCACAAAAAGCCTTGTTGAGCTGATGAACGGCAGTATCGAGGTGGAGAGCGAAAAAGGTGTGGGAACGACTTTTACGGTTACCGTAACGCTTGGGCGCTCTGACAGAAAGAGGGAAGGGAAAGAAGAAGTCCGGCCCGAAAGAGGCCAGGACCGCCTGAAGGGGCGCAGGATACTCCTGGCCGAGGATGTGAGCATCAACGCGGAGATCATGATGACTATGCTCGAGTCGCGCCAGATTATGGCCGAGAATGCCGAAAACGGAAGGATAGCGGTTGAGATGTTCGAAAGTCATGAGCCGGGGTACTATGACGCCATCCTGATGGATATGAGGATGCCTGAGATGGACGGGCTTGAAGCTTCGAAGGCGATCAGGGCGCTGGAGCGTGAGGATGCCAGGACCATTCCCATCATCGCACTTACTGCCAATGCATTTGATGAGGATGTGCAGCGCAGCATGCAGGCGGGACTTGACGCGCACCTGACCAAGCCGGTGGAGCCGGAGCTTCTGTTTGATAAACTTGAGAGCTTTTGGTAAGACGCTCAGGCCGGATATGCTATAATTTTCCGGTAAGGGAAACCGAACTTATATGATTGAAAGGGAGAAGGCATGAAAGAAAAAAAGATACCGGTGATCACAATCAACAGGGAATACGGTGCGGGAGGAAGGACGCTGGCGCAGATGCTGTCGGAAAGACTGGACATACCGTACTATGACAGGGATTTTGTGAGTAAGACCGTTCAGGAGAGCGGCTACGATGAAGAAGACGTGGAGCGTGAAGGTGAGGAGATAAGCCGCCCTTCAAATATGCTCAACAGCTTCCTGAACAGTGCCGTTTCATACAGCAGTTCGACCGATGCGATCTTTAAGGCCGAAAAAAATGTGATACTCGAACTGGCAGAAAGCCCCTGCATAATCGTGGGCAGATGCGCGGACAGGATACTTGCCGATGCCGGCATCGATACGGTGAGCATATATCTTCACGCGCCGCTTGAAAAAAGACTGAAACGTGCGCAGGAACTGGCGGAAAACGGGGATACAAAGCTTGAAAAGTTTGTTGAAGGCCATGACAGCAAACGCAGCACGTTCTATAAGAAGTTTACGGGAAAAGAGATCAACGATGCTTCAAATTACACTTTCTGTTTTGATGCCGGAAAGATCAGCATCCCGGCATGCGCGGACATGATCGTGAAATGGCTCGGATCCGATGTGGCAGAAGGAGGTGCGGAGGAATGAAAAGAAGACTGCGGCAGGTATTTTTCTGCACGGTCCTTGCCCTGTCACTCATACTGTCAGGGTGCGGAAAGCAGAGGATGATGATGGGAACGGGAGGAACGTCCGGGACATATTATGCTTTTGGCGGAGTTCTTGCCCAGTATATGAAAAACTATACGGATTACAGCGTGACCGCCGTGTCCACGGCCGCTTCCAAGGCAAACATACAGAGCATAGGCGACGGAGATTACCAGATGGGATTTACCCAGTCGGACGTTATGAGCTATGCATGGGAAGGCAGCAGGTCGTTCGAGACGGACGGCCCGTGCCGTGATTTTCGCGTCCTCGGGGCACTGTATGCAGAGACTGTCCAGCTGATCACCATGAAGGAAGAGATAAAGACTGTCAGCGACCTTAAGGGAAGAAGCGTTTCCATCGGGGCGCCGGGTTCCGGAGTGTATTTTAATGCAATGGATGTGCTTGAAGGAGCAGGCCTGTCCGTGGATGACATCAAACCCCAGTACCAGAGCTTCGATGACAGCAAGGAGGCCTTAAAGGACGGGCAGATCGACGCGGCATTTATCGTTGCGGGAGCCCCCACTTCCGCCATCACGGAACTGGCGACCACAAACGGAGTGTTCCTCATACCCATCGAGGGAGAGCTCAGGGAGAGGATCATGAGCCTCTGCCCTTTCTATGCACCGATGGAGATCCCCGCAGGGACCTATCCGGGCCAAGATGAGGCAATAAACACGATCACCATCAAAGCGACGATGGTCGTTGATGCGGACCTTGATGAGGAAATGGTCTATCAGCTTACCGCAGCCATCTTTGACCATGCGGATGAAATTGCAAAAGAAAATGCCAAAGGTGAGGAACTGTCGATCGAAAATGCCACCTCCGGACTGACCGTGCCGTTCCATGCGGGTGCTGCGCGTTATTTCAGTGAGAAGGGCGTTCAGGTGGAGACAGAGAGTGAGGAGGATCTATGAGCAGTCAGGATAAAGACAGACAGGAATATGAGCTGAATCAGGAAGACCTCGAAGAGGTCATGAAAAAATATGACAGGGAATCAAACATCCGCATATGGACCGGAAAGCCCGCACTGGCCGTAAAAGCCGTGCTTATAGGATTTTCGCTCTTCTGCATATGGGTGACGCTTTATGCGACGTTTCTTGAGGAGATAAGGCTTACTTCATTCATGGGGCTGATCGTGCTCCTCGGATTCTTATACTACCCGGCTGACAAGAAAAACAACAGGGCAAACTATATCCCGTGGTATGACATAGTCGGAATGATACTCGGTGCGGGGTCGTTCCTGTACTATACTTTCAATGCCGAGCAGATCATACAGCAGGGGACGAGGTTCCAACCGTACCAGATAGTGATAGCGGTGTTCGGCATCGTGGCACTTCTCGAGGTTACGAGGAGAAGCGTCGGATGGCCGATCCTTATCGTGGCGCTTTTCTTCATCGTCTATGCCATTGTCTATGGGCTTACCAATCCTTCCTTCCCGGGAAGGCTTCGGTATCTCGTGCGGAATCTTTTCTATGCGAAGACGGGCATACTGTCAACGCCGATAAATGTATGTTCCAAATTCATTGTTGTGTTCATCGTCTTCGGAGCTTTCCTTGAGAGAACGGGCATATCGGAGCTTTTCATAAACATCGCGAACTGCATCGCGGGACGTTTTGCGGGAGGTCCGGCTAAGGTTGCCGTCATCTCCTCCGCGCTCTGCGGAATGGTCAGCGGATCATCCGTCGGAAACACAGTGACCACAGGTTCCGTAACGATCCCGATGATGAAGGAGACCGGATACAAGTCGGAGTTCGCAGGAGCCGTGGAGGCTGCGGCATCTACAGGCGGACAGATAATGCCACCTATCATGGGAGCGGCTGCTTTCCTGATGGCGGATATCATAGGAGTTCCCTATTCGGACATACTGGTAAGGGCCATTTTCCCGGCGATACTGTATTTTACCGGTATTTTCATCGCAGTCCATCTTGAGGCGAAAAAATACGGCCTTACCGGCATACCTGCCGAAAGGCTCCCGAAGTTTACGAAACTTCTTAAAAAGATATATCTTCTGGCACCGCTTGTGCTTCTTGTCATCTGGGTTTCCGGAAACAAGATGACCATGCAGAGGGCTGCGGCGTATTCCATTCTTGTGGCTGTTATCGCAGGTATCATCGACGGTATCGTCAGCGGCAGCTACAAAGAAGCATACAATGCACTGAAAAATAGCGGCAGTTCAGGCGCTGCCGGTGAAGTCATCCTCGGAAACAAAGAAGAGACAGCAAACTGTTTTACCCTCAAAAAGCTTCTTGAGGCACTTGAGGCCGGCGGAAAGGGAACGATCACAGTCGGAGCCGCATGCGGCGTTGCCGGCATCATTTCCGGAACGATAACGATGACAGGCCTTGCAAATGAAATGATAAACGCGATAGTCGCGGTAGCAGGCGATAAGCTCCTGATAGCGCTGTTCCTTACAATGCTCTGCTGTATCGTCCTCGGAATGGGTGTTCCCACGACCGCAACATACTGCATCATGGCTGCAACATGTGCGCCGATCCTCACACGTATGGGCATTCCGATCCTTGCGGCTCATTTCTTCGTGTTCTATTTTGGTATCGTGGCGGACATTACGCCTCCCGTGGCACTTGCTGCATACGCGGGAAGCGCGATCGCAAAATCAAACCCGATGCGGACAGCGTTCAATGCTACAAAGATGGCTATCGCGGCGTTCCTTATCCCATATGTGTTCTGCTACAGCCCGGACATGCTGCTTATCGATGCAAATGCGTTCAGGGTCGTGATGCTGTATGCGACGTCCCTTATCGGAATAGTCGGGATCGCAGCGGCGCTTGAAGGATATCTGTTCATGCACATGGGGATCGTTGACCGTCTGCTCTTCGCGGCAGGAGGCCTTATGATGATCTCCCCCGGCAGCATGACGGATGTGATCGGGCTGGCGCTTATCGCTGCGGGAATATGCCTGCAGTTCGTAAAACGCAGGAAAGTGGCTGCGTAGGGAAGTGCAGGGACCTATCTGATGGGATTCCGTTCTTTCCGGTATCCGGCCGGAAAATGATCATATGGGAGGAAAAGAGATGATACCTATTGTCGCTTATGTTCTGTGCATTGTCGGACTCGCAGTCCAGGCTTCGTTCATTGCGGCTGAAAACAAGGAAAAATATGTTCCTGCCGTGATCCTCAAGGGAAGCGCATCCTTCATATTTGTCATCATAGGGCTCATCGCGTTCCGGTCTGTATCAGATACGGCCTTCGGAAAGATGGTGGTATTAGGGCTCCTATTTGGAGCCCTGGGAGATATCCTGCTGAACCTTCGGTATCTGTCCGAAAAGAACGGACAGAAGATATTCCTTGCCGGAATCGCGGTATTTCTGACGGGGCACATCATGTACCTTGTCGCCCTTCTGCCGCTCTCGGATAATCCGGCAGTCCCGGTCATTGCGGGCGCCGTATGTGCGGCGCTGCTTCTGGCATATATATTCCGTACGATGACGGTCAAGAAGGCCTTCAAGATCTTCGGGATCTTCTACGTCGGCGCCATCATGATAATGACGGCGGTTGCCATCGGAAACGTTATTTCGGTGCAGACCGGAGGACGGATACTGTTTGCAGTCGGCGCGGTACTGTTTACGATATCGGATATAATCCTGATATTCAATACGTTTGGCGGAAAATCAACCCTTCTCTGGAGGGTGGTCAACCTGTTCTGTTATTATGCCGGCCAGCTGCTGATTGCATGCTCGGTCTTCCTTATGTAGTGAGTGCAGATGAAGATATGTGAAAATTGTTTTGACGTAGTACGTCTGACTTGCTATAATACTTTAGTGCATTCTTGTACGGCTATAGCCAAGCGGTAAGGCACAGGATTTTGATTCCTGCATTCGCTGGTTCAAATCCAGCTAGCCGTGGCGTGTAGATAGAAGGGGCCCACGAAGTGGGAATAGATCTGTCTGCACCGCGAGGCTGATCGCGAAGCGGTCCTGATAGCCGAGCGACCTTGTACGTGACGCACCGATAGCGGAGTGCCGCCGTGCAATTTTTGGGATACTAGCTCAGTTGGTAGAGCACCTGACTTTTAATCAGGTTGTCGGGGGTTCGAATCCCCCGTGTCTCATGTCCTAAGGAGGGACCCAACAAAAACTTCACGTGAAAACGTGGAGTTTTTTGTTGGGAGGATTCCTTACGACACCGCGAGGCCCCATCCGACGAAGTCGGATTCTAATGGCCGAGCGTCCGATGGTAAAACAAAG